>JAGAPO010000093.1 GCA_017623215.1 Lachnospiraceae bacterium
AGCAGGGTGTGCTGTTGCCGGGATCCAGTATATCATAAATCGAATGTCAAGGTCAGGTAGTATTCTCTGCGAGAATCTCCACCTTACCCTTGACATTCCGTTAAAGGTGAAGTGTAACCAATCATTGACACCTCAACAAAAATCTCCGGATAAACACTGGATCTTTTATTCATTCTGATCTATAATAAGAAAATGCTGAAATGTAACGACAGGATTCAGTTATTGATTTTATTTTCACAAGGGGGCCTCAATACTATGTATAAGATTGTAAAAAAAGAGGAGCTGGCGGCCAATATCTACCTTATGGATGTGGAAGCGCCAAGAGTTGCGAAGTCCGGTCATCCGGGACAGTTCGTTATTGTAAAGATGGATGAAAAGGGAGAGAGAATTCCCTTGACAATATGTGACTATGATAGAGAAGCGGGAACCGTTACTATCGTATTCCAGGCTGTCGGAGCTTCGACAAAGATGATGGCGGAGCTAAATGTGGGCGATTCGTTCCGTGATTTTGTCGGACCGCTCGGAAGAAGCTCGGAATTAGTTGAGACGGATGTGGAGGAGCTCAAGAAGAAGAGTATTCTTTTTATCGCAGGCGGCGTTGGTACGGCTCCGGTATATCCGCAGGTTAAGTGGATGAAGGAGCATGGAGTAGACGTTGACTGCATTATCGGTGCAAGAAATAAGGATCTGATTATTCTTGAGGATGCCATGAAGAAAGTGGCAGCCAATGTATATGTAACTACGGATGACGGCTCCTATGGATTCCACGGCAACGTGAATGACTGTCTGAAAGATCTGATTCAGAATAAGGGCAAGAAGTACGATCAGATTGTAGCAATTGGACCGGTTATCATGATGAAGTTCGTATGTATCCTGACCAAGGAACTTGGGATTCCTACGATTGTCAGCATGAATCCGATTATGGTTGACGGTACCGGAATGTGCGGCGCGTGCAGACTTACGGTCGGCGGCGAGGTGAAGTTCGCATGTGTGGACGGTCCTGAGTTCAACGGCCATCTTGTCAACTTTGATGAGGCAATGAAGCGTCAGCAGATGTACAAGACAGAAGAAGGCAGAGCACAGTTAAGAGAGAGCGAAGGAGCAACCCATCACGGCGGATGCGGTCATTGCAGTGACGAGGAATAAGGAGGGGAACATACCATGGAAGTAGATGTTTTAAAGAGAGTTCCGGTCAGAGAGCAGGCGCCGGAGGTCAGAGCAAAGAATTTTGAAGAGGTTTGCTACGGTTATAACAAAGAAGAGGCAATGGCGGAAGCGACCAGATGCTTAAAGTGTAAGAATCCCAAGTGTGTAACCGGATGTCCGGTTAATATTGATATTCCCGGATTTATCCGTGAAGTAGAGAACGGCAATATGGGTGAGGCGTACAAGGTAATCAGCAAGTATTCCGCACTTCCGGCTGTATGCGGACGCGTATGCCCGCAGGAGAGTCAGTGCGAGTCAAAGTGTATCAGAGGCATTAAGGGTGAGGCAGTATCGATCGGCAAGCTGGAGCGCTTTGTTGCGGACTGGGCGATTGAGAATGATGTAAAGCCTGCAATGCCTACCGAAAAGAAGGGCAAGAAGGTAGCGGTTATCGGTTCCGGCCCGGCAGGACTGACCTGTGCCGGAGATCTGGCAAAGATGGGCTATGACGTTCACATTTTTGAGGCGCTTCACGAGGCAGGCGGTGTGCTGGTATATGGTATTCCGGAGTTCCGTCTTCCCAAGCAGAAGGTAGTAAAGCACGAGATTGAGAATGTAAAGGCGCTCGGCGTTACCATTGAGACGAACGTTGTCATCGGCAAATCCACAACGATTGACGAACTGATGGAGGAGGAAGGCTTTGATGCAGTATTCGTAGGATCCGGCGCTGGACTTCCGAAGTTCATGGGAATTCCCGGTGAGAATGCGAACGGCGTATTTTCTGCGAATGAATACCTGACAAGAAGCAATCTGATGAAGGCATTTGATGAGAGCTATGATACTCCGATTGCAGCCGGCAAAAAGGTTGCGGTAGTCGGCGGCGGCAACGTGGCGATGGATGCTGCAAGAACTGCTCTGCGTCTTGGCGCGGAGGTATATATCGTATATCGCCGCAGTGAGAAGGAGCTTCCTGCGAGAGTGGAAGAGGTTCATCATGCAAAGCAGGAGGGCATTATCTTTAAGCTTTTGACCAATCCGAAGCAGATTCTCGTTGATGAGAAGGGCTGGGTTAAGGGCATGGAGTGCGTTGAGATGGAGCTTGGCGAGCCGGATGCATCCGGAAGAAGAAGACCGGTTGAGAAGAAGGGCTCGGAATTTGTACTGGATGTAGATACTGTCATCATGTCGCTTGGTACAAGCCCGAATCCGCTGATTTCCTCTACAACCAAGGGCCTTGATATCAATAGCCATAAGTGTATTGTGGCGGATGAGACGTTTGGACAGACCAGCAAGGAAGGCGTATTTGCAGGCGGAGATGCAGTAACAGGAGCCGCTACGGTTATCCTTGCAATGGGAGCAGGTAAGGCCGCTGCCAAGGGAATTGACGAATATTTGAGTAAGAAAAATTAATAGAACAAAGCAGGGCGGAGGACTTTTAAGTCCTCCGTTTTTGGCATTAGAAGGAAGCTGTGTCAAATTCTCCGGGTATAGCAGGCCGTCTAATAACAGGAACATAGGTAGGAAGAGGGAAGATTCTTGGATTAAATAGTCATTTCTTACAAACTGGTCATAAATTTCCTTGTAAATTTTTAAAAATGTGCTATAATAATTACATTCCCCTATTATGGGAAGGATGACGACAGCAGGCGTTTACATGGATGCGTGCGGGCAGGAGATTCTATGAGAATACAAAGAAAAAAACTCTTAAGAATTGTTGCCGGAGGATGGCTTTGGGCAGCTACATACAGGATGACAGCGGCGGAGGATTTGGTTTCGGCTGGTGAGCTAAAAGAAGATGCGGGAATCTTTGTCGGAAGAGAAGTAGGTTTTCTGCTGCTTGGTTCCATTGCTCTTCTGATCATATTGTTTGGCATTACATTTATTCATATGAGAAAGTTCAATAGGAGCGAAAAAGAACTTTTGAACGGAAAAGTACAGCTGGAAGAGGAATATACGTCGCTGGAAGCCGAATATAATGCATTAATGGAAGAGAATTCCAAATTAGAAGGACAATATCAGGAGTGCCGCAAGGAGAGAGATAAAGCGGAAAAGCTGGCGTATACGGACTATTTAACAGCGCTTCCGAATGAGGCAAGCTTCATCCGAATTCTGGACAGCGTTATGGTAACGCTGCGAAGCGGAGAGGTTATTGCGGTTTTGATGGTAGAACTCAGTAATTATAAGGAGATTATTGATCAGGCAGGTTATCGCTGTGGAGATGAGCTGTTGATTGATGCGGCGCATCGTCTGATGCAGGCGCTTGATGAGAACGATGCTCTGGCAAAGGCAAGTGGGAATCGCTTCCTGATTTTGACCCAGAATATAGAGAATACCTCTGGATTCGAGGATAAACTCAAGAAGATTCAAAAAGTATTCAGCTATCCGTTTGTATTGTCCACAAGTGAGTGCTTTGTTAATATCAGTATTGGAATAACGCTGGTACCCAAGGATGGCAAATCCTCCCAGACCCTTTTAAAAAATGCAGAGACGGCGGTATTCGAGGCAGCTCGAAAGGGAAAGAACCAGTATATCTATTTTAATGAGGAGCTGATTCAGGAGCAGACAGAACGGCTTCAGATGCAGGCGGATATGCGCAATGCAGCTGCGAATGCGGAGTATGTGATGCACTATCAACCGCTTTTGGATCTGAAAAAGCATAAGATTATCGGGGCGGAGGCCTTGATCCGCTGGGAACATCCAAGACGCGGCATTCTGCTGCCTTCCGCATTCCTTCCGCTTGCAGAGATGAACGGGCAGATTATCGAGATTGGACGTTTTGTTCTGACCTCTGTATGCGAAGAGTGGAAGGAATATGTAAAAGAACATCCGGACTTTAAGATAGCAGTGAATGCCTCGCGCAGACAGCTGCTGGATGAAAATTTTGTACCGATGGTAAAAAGTATTCTTGCGAAAGAAGAATTCCCGGGAAGCTGTTTGCAGATTGATATTACAGAGATGATAGAGGCAGAGGAGAGAGAGCGGGTCATTGATGTTATTCTGGAATTAAAGGAGTTTGGGGTTGAGTTCTGTTTTGACGACTTTGGAAAAGGGCTTTCGTCCTTAGGACAGCTGATGAAAGTGCCGTTTGATATGCTGAAGGTTGACAGCGCACTGCTTGAGAGTGTCTTTGAGAACAACTGTTCTGAAAAGGTGGTTTGCGAACTGGTGCGGCTTGCACATAGTCTTGGACTGACGGTAACAGCGGAGAAGGTGGAATTCACAGAACAGGAAGAGATGCTGGTATCTGCTGAATTTGATTGCGCGCAGGGGTATCTGTATGGACATCCGCTGCCGATTGCGGAGATCCGACAGTTCCTGTAAGAATTGGACAAAGGAACAAAAAGAGAGAACCATTTACGAGACACAGGACACAGAACTGTGTCTCGCGGAAGCAGGACGGAAATTTTAATTTTTTTAAATTAGCACTTTACAAATCAGGAGACTTCGTATATAATAATTGTCATGCATCTGTAGCTCAGTGGATAGAGCAGTGGCTTCCGAAGCCATGTGTCAGGGGTTCGAGTCCCTCCAGGTGCATTTTTTTATGGAAAAGAGAAGGAAGCCGGGCGGTCAAAGCATTGCTTTTGAATTAGAATGCTATAAATATTACAAAATTATTAAAAATGTTACAAGAATTATAAATAGACCTTGATTTTTCTGTCGATCTCTGATATGATTAATTCGATATAAAGTTGTGTTTTGTTTTCAGTAATAAGGAGATAGTAGGATGAAGTTAAAATATACTAAATGGATGATAGCCCTCACCATGACGGCAATGGGTGTCGGTATGACAGCGTTTTCGTTTGAACAGCCGAAGGTAGAGCTGCCCGCCGCTACGACGCTTGAGTCGGAGAACTTGGAGGCGAAGCTTGCGGATGAGGAATTCGGAGAGATTCAGAAGTCAGGATTTGCTGCGGTGCCGCAGACGGAAGCGAACTCGACAGGGCCTGCTGTGATGAATGTCGAACCTGAGACAGAACCGGCTCCGATCGATGTTCCGCTTGAGGAGAATTTAGATGCCCAGATCGATGAGTTGATCGAGCAGTATTTGTCTGCAAAGCTGGTTTGCGATATTGAGGAGTTCGAGGGGCTTGTCACCGATACCGATCTGATTGAGCTGGATAAGCTGCAGAGAAAGACGGAATATGTTGAGACCTATGAGAATGTGGAGAACTATATCAAGCCTGCGGAAGGTGATATTGATTATATTGTATATGTATATCAGGAATTAAAGATTACCAGTATTGATACACTGGCACCGGCACTGGATGAGATTCTGATTCGTTACGATGAGAGCGGTACACCGAGAATCGTGCTGGGAGAGATTTCGGACGAGACAGCGAATTACATTGCAGAAGCGCGGCAGACGGATGAAGTGGAAGAGCTGATTACTCAAGTAGGAGAGAAGCTGACCGAAGCGCTGGAATCGGACGAGGCATTGGCGGAGTTCTATTCGAAGCTTGGTTCCGCACCGACTGCAAAGTAATCAGAATTTATCCGATAGTTTCGGTAATCGGATCATAATAATAGGCGTGATGAGTAAGGACGTCTTCCGGTTTGACCTGGGTTGCATTCATTGCCCGGACGATTTCGGAAAGAGCGTCCTTTTCCTGTGCAAGCTCGTCGGAGGAGGCGGGAAGCGGATGCGAGGACGGAGGGAGAATCAGGAACTCGTGAACGCTGCTTGGAAGCAGAAAGAACCCGGAATTCAATTCTTTGGCATGTTCTTTCAGAAGGTTGGGATAAAGAATGCAGGAAGCGCCCTGAAGCCCCGGACGATTCGTAAGAATCTGCATGGGAGAGGCAGAGGCAAATTGCAGAAGCTCTGACATCTTCATAATTCGGAAGGGAAGAAGCCGCGGCGTATTCCTCCGTGCGTAGTAAAAAAGTTCCTCAACCGACGTATCCCAGATACCTAAGTGTTCATTGGTAATCCGGACAGTGCTGATTCCGTGCGGGCCGCAAGCCGCCAGGTACTGGAAGATAATTGCAAAATCAAGATACGGAATAAAAGGAGAATCAGCAAGAATCTCCTGATTTGTCTCCGCACCGACCAGGCAATAGATAATCTGTTCCTTTATATCTTCAAAGGCGAACGACATGGAATCATCGGGCAGCGCGGTCGTGCGAAGGAATTCATGATATTCCAATATCACTTCCTTGATAAGGGTCTCTATCTCTTTGCCGTTTATGTATTCCTGATACGAGTCATTCAGGTAAAAATTGGGGCCCAGCGAACTTCCGGACTTCCGGATGGAGAGACCGTCAAAATGTACGGAATTATTCTTGCATACCGAGATAAGAGAAGTTTCATATTGGCAGCCAAGCCTTTTTTGAACCTCAAGCTGAATCAGCTCCCTGAACGCATCAAAAGAGAGAAAACAACTGTCCTGGTTGTCAGATGTTGTCATAGAATACCTCCTGTTATTGAAATAATAGAGTTGTTAATAGTGCATTACCATTAGAGTTCTAACACGGATGATTATATTAGAGAAGAGTTCGGATCGGAAGACAGAGAAGAGAGCCTGGTCTCCCGGATGAGAAACAGAATTGGTAACTGCACTTATTATAACAGATACACGGATCAACAGCAAGCGCTATTCGATGGGAGGCATTTGGAATTTGGGCACGGCTTTTTAGCGAAATTGACGAAATATTTTGTGGCACGGGGTTACAATTTCAAGGGGCTTATGCTATAATAAGTAGGATATCCGGGGACACCGGAGCAGGGAAGAACCGCGATAAGAAACAAATGATTTCTTCCCCTGCGTTCTTTAATTTATGCCTGATGGCTCGAATGTGTGAGACCGAGGCGGGGAGAGCAGAGAGGATATATGGCCGGTAAAAAGAAGGATTTTTTAAATTATACGAATGACTTTAGAGAAGAAGAGGGAGTCAGACTGAATAAATTTCTGGGAGATTCCGGAATCTGTTCCCGCAGAGAGGCGGACAGGCAGATTGCGGCAGGAGCAGTTACCGTTAACGGTGTAAAAGCCGAGGTCGGAATTAGAGTATATCCGGGCGATAAGGTCGTATGCGGAGGAAAGGAAATCAAAAAGGATGAGAAGCTGATCCTGATTGCGTTTCACAAGCCCAGAGGAATCGAGTGTACAACCGATCGCAGAGTGCCGGATAATGTCATTGATTATTTGAATTATGGGAAGAGAATCTTTCCGATTGGAAGGCTGGATAAGGATTCGGAAGGATTATTGCTGTTGACGAATGACGGCGATATTGTTAATAAGATATTGCGGGCAAGGAATTTTCACGAGAAAGAATATGTGGTTACTGTGAATAAGCCGATCACTCCGGAATTCCTGAAAGGAATGTCCGAAGGAGTTCCGATTCTGGATACGGTGACGCGTCCGTGTAAGGTTGTGATGGAAGACAAGTTCACATTCCGGATTATCCTTACACAGGGGCTGAACCGCCAGATCAGGCGGATGTGCGAATATTTCGGATATCGGGTGCAGACATTAATGCGTGTGAGAATCATGAATATCACGCTTGGCCGCTTAAAGTGCGGCGGGTACCGGAATGTGACAGAGGAAGAATTAAAGCAGTTAGCAGGTCTGCTGGAAGATTCTGAAAAGACCGCACCAGAGGCAGACACACGGAAGACGGCAGAGTCTCCGAAGGCAGGGAGAGGGACGGACGGCAGTGCAAAGAAGAAGCTAAGAAGAGAATCCCGCGCCGAAGGGGTAAAAAGAGGTACCAATCAGAGCTTGGATGATAACCGGGGCAAAGGGGCGGCATCGCGAAGAAAGCAGTCGGAAAGGAGTTCAGAATGGAACAAAGACCGGAAGACTTACAAAAGCAAAAAGAATTAACCGAGAAGCTGAATCTTGCAGCGAGGGCTTATTATCAGGAAGATCGCGAGATTATGAGCAATTTTGAATATGATGCCTTATATGACGAGCTTGCGGCTCTGGAGAGACGGACCGGAGTCGTTTTGGCCGGAAGTCCGACGATTCAGGTCGGCTACGAGGTCTTAAGCGAGCTGCCGAAGGAGCGTCACGAAAGTCCGATGCTATCGTTAGATAAGACGAAGGATCCGGCGGCACTTGCGGTATGGCTGAAGGACAAGGAGGGACTTCTATCCTGGAAGATGGATGGCCTGACGATTGTACTTACCTATCGGGAAGGTCGATTGTATAAAGCGGTTACACGCGGCAACGGAGAGATTGGTGAGGTTATTACGAATAACGCAAGGGTGTTCCGGAACATTCCGCTTGCAATCGCCTATCCCGGAGAGCTTATCCTGCGCGGGGAGGCTGTAATCCGCTACTCGGATTTTGAGAAGATTAACGCCCGGATCGAGGATGTGGACGCGAAATATAAGAATCCGCGCAATCTGTGCAGCGGAACCGTAAGGCAGCTGAACAACCAGATTACGGCTGAGAGAGATGTGAATTTCTTCGCATTTGCGCTGGTGACGAGAAAGAATCCGGACGGAACGGATGACATGCCGTTTTCGACACGCCTGGAGCAGATGAATTATGTTCGAAGCCTTGGTTTTGAGACTGTGACAGAGAAGCTGGTGACAGCGGGGAACGTGGAAGAGGAGATTCGGTGGTTCTCGAGCGAGATTGAGCATAATGATTTCCCTTCCGACGGGCTTGTGTTAATCTATAACGATATCGCATACGGTCAGTCTCTCGGACGTACTGCGAAGTTCCCGCGTGATTCGATTGCATTTAAGTGGGCGGACGAGATTCGAGAGACCGTGCTTCGGGAAGTGGAATGGAGCGCGTCAAGAACCGGACTGATTAATCCGATTGCGATCTTTGATCCGGTCGAGCTGGAAGGAACAACGGTAAGCCGCGCAAGCCTCCACAATATCAGCATTATGGAGGAACTGGAGCTTGGAATCGGCGATACGGTCGAGGTATATAAGGCGAATATGATTATTCCGCAGATTGCAAGGAATCTGACCAGGAGCGGAGTAAAGGATATTCCGGAAGTCTGTCCGGTCTGTGGGGGAAGAACCGAGATCAGGCAGGAGAACGATGTCAAGTCCCTGTACTGCACGAACGGGGAATGTATTGCAAAGAAGATCAAGCTGTTCACGCATTTTGTAAGCAGGGATGCGATGAATATTGAAGGATTATCCGAGGCGACGATTGAGAAGCTGATTGCCGAAGGATTAATTAAGGAACAGGCGGATCTGTTCCATATGGAACGCTTTAAAGAAGCCATCGTGGAGATGGAGGGGTTCGGGGAGAAATCGTTTGCGAACCTTACGGCATCCATAGAGAAGGCAAGAAAGACAACACAGGCGAGATTTCTTTACAGCCTCGGCGTTCCGAACATCGGACTGTCGAATGCAAAGCTGATCTGCGGACAGTTCGGACATGATTTTGAGAAGGTACGCCATGCGGATGCAGAGAGTCTGGTTGAGATACCGGGCGTCGGAGAAGTAATTGCAAAGTCCTTTGCAGCGTATTTTGAGGATGAGCAGAACAATCGAATTGTGGATGATCTGCTGAAGGAGATTACGTTCGAGGAAAGGAAAGCGCCTGAGACAGACAGTCAGATCCTTGCAGGGAAGACCTTTGTTATTACCGGTTCACTTGAGCATTATGCGAATCGTGATGCGCTCAAGGAGAAGATAGAGTCGCTTGGAGGCAAGGTATCGGGCTCGGTATCGGCCAAGACGAGCTGGCTTATTAATAATGATAACATGTCGAATTCTTCCAAGAATAAGAAGGCAAAAGAGCTTTCCGTTCCGATTCTGACGGAGGAAGAATTCATTACAATGATTGGAGGGATGAATGATGCCGATTAAGGTTCCGAGTAATTTACCGGCTAAAAAAATATTGGAAGATGAGAACGTGTTCATGATGGATGAGCACAGAGCGCTGCATCAGGATATCAGACCGCTTCGAATTGCAATTCTGAATCTGATGCCATTAAAGGAGGATACGGAGCTTCAGCTGTTAAGAAGCCTTTCGAATACGCCTTTGCAGGTGGACGTGACGTTCCTGACAACGGCGAGCTATGTCGGAAAGAATACGGCACTCAGTCATCTGGAACAGTTCTATCTTACCTATGAGGATGTCAAAGCAAAGAAGTTTGACGGACTGATTATCACCGGTGCGCCGGTTGAGCAGATGGAATTCGAGGAGGTTGCGTACTGGGAGGAACTGTGCGACATCATGGAATGGTCCAAGACGCACGTTACTTCGACCCTGTATCTGTGCTGGGGAGCCCAGGCCGGACTTTATTATCATTATGGGATCCGCAAGCTTCCTCTGGAGAAGAAGATGTTCGGAGTATTCCCGCACCGTGTCTTAAAGCGCAGAGAGCCGTTCGTAAGAGGCTTCGATGATATCTTCTACGCCCCGCATTCCAGACATACCGAGATGTCGGCTGAGGATATCAGAAAGAATCCGGAGTTAACCATTCTTGCGGAATCGGATGAGGCCGGAATATTCATCGTACTGGCAAAGGAGGGCAGACAGGCGTTTGTAATGGGGCATCCGGAATATGACCGCGTAACGCTGGATTCCGAGTATAAGCGCGATCTCGGCAAAGGACTTCCGATTGAGATCCCGAAAAACTACTACCCGGACGATGATCCCACGAAGCGCCCGCTGCTTATGTGGAGAGCACATGCGAATACGATGTACAGCAACTGGCTGAATTACTATGTATATCAGAATACGCCGTATGTATTAGACTGATAGGACATATCATACGGAGTGAGAGAGCGTAATTTCTTTATAGGATTTTGGAATATCAGCCGCAATACTTTTTCTTATACGCAAGCGGCGTCATCCGGAACATTTTCCGAAAGAGCCCGATAAAATACGAGCAGTCCGAAAAACCGCTTCCCATCGCGGCTTCCTGGACGGAGCTGCCGTTTCGCAAAAGCTCCGCGCTCATTGCAAGGCGTTTTTGCTGAATCAGCTCCGTTGGTGTCAGCTGAAACGCAGCGCGAAAATGCCGTTCGAGGGTATTGACGCTGACGCAGGCGGCCGCGGCAAGAACGGAGGCGGATAAGTCCGAGGTCAGATTATGATTCATATAGTCAAGGGCAGTAAGAACATCCGGAGGCAGGTATTTAGCCTGTGTCTTTACCGGGGTTCCCTGCCCTTCTTCCAACAGAGCCATCAGGCGCAGAAAGTTCAAAAGCTTCGCGCTTTCCGGCTCTTCGTCTTTCAATAATGCAAAACAAAGAGCAATCAGTTCTTCTCCCTTATTCCCGGGCAGCGCAATCAGATTCTTTTCTCCGATCGCCCGATTAAAAAAAGCGCCAAGCAGCTGTTCATTCCCGACCGCGGAGAATAAAATCCAGAAATGCTTATGCAGGGCATTGCTGTGATAGATACAGTGATGATATTCATTGGGCCGGGTAAAAATGACATTGCCTCGGCTGACCGGGTAAATGTGATCTTCCACCATAAAGGAGATGTCGCCGGTGAGATTCAGATAGATCTCACAGGTATCGTGAATGTGGGCATCGTTGGTGTTCTCGGGAGCCTTTGAATCCAACTCGCAGTATTTGATATCCATATCGAACGGGGC
>JAGAPO010000094.1 GCA_017623215.1 Lachnospiraceae bacterium
AATATCGTACGGTCACCAAAACCGTGGCTTAAATTCGTTACATTTAAAATACTCATGCAGCTGCTCCTTTGAATCAATGAAAAACTCTTTGCAGGAATTATAACAAATAAGCGGCTGCTTTTCAATGACGAATCGAAGCGAAATCAAAATGCGAAGGAACAGACAATCAAGATAGGATTCTTGATACAGCTTAGAGAATTTTAATAAAAACTTAATTGAAACTGCTATTTACGCAGAATCCTTTCTGTGATACAATGCAGACAGGTTAAAGAGCGGTCCAATAGGCAATTCATTCGGACTGCGCATCGGAAAGACAGGATACAGAGACGCTTTATGAGACAATCAGGAGGAATGGAATGCAGCGTACAGAATTCTTAATAGCACTTCAGGAGGCCCTGGAGGGCGAGATGCCCGCACCAGAGGTTGCGGGGAATGTACAATATTATAAAGATTACATCGAATCCGAATCTGCAGCAAAGGGAGAAGAAGCGGTACTGCAGGAGCTTGGGGATCCAAGATTGATTGCAAAGACGATTATCGACACCTACAAAGCCGCGAACGAAGAGGGCAGCACGTACGGTTATGACAGCGGAACATATTATGATAACCAATATACGAGGAACGACAGTCAGGACGACGGCGTAGCAATTAATGTGAACGGAAAGAATATCCGTATCCCGAAGTGGGGCGGATATGTAGTCGCGGCAGTTGTAATCGCGCTTGTCATAATGATACTTATATTACTGGGCAAGATCGCATTTGCGGTACTCAAAGTTCTGCTTCCGGTTATCCTGGTATTGGCCGTATTCCGCTGGTTATTCGGCAGAAAAAGATAATTTGTGCATGGAATAAGAAAGCTCTGTGAAGAGAATCGGCCGTAAGGCACTTATCCTTCAAAGAAGGCTTTCAAAAAAGAAGCGTTTACAACACTTGACAAATTCAAAGAACCGCTATATAATACAGAGCATAACAAAGAAGTTTAGACAGGACAGCTCACTGTCCGGGGCTGAGCTTCTTTTTTTGTTTCATAGGGAATCCCGCTGGTGCGGCGCACCCGGCGGGGAATTCTGTAAAGCGGAATCCTTTGTTTGGTTGTTGTATCGAGGATGGTATCTGATATCCCCGCAGACAAAACCACATGGAATAGATACATAATATTAGGGAGGAATCCAATATGGAAAAATTAACGACCCTGGGATACTACAATGGAGCCTACGGCCCGCTGGAAGAGATGACCGTACCGATGAACGATCGCGTCTGCTATTTCGGAGACGGCGTATACGAGGCTGCCTACGTTGCGAACTACAATATCTTTACGCTGGATGATCACATTGACCGCATGTACCGCAGCGCGGCGCTGGTCGAGATCGAAATCGCTCAGACCAAGGAAGAGATGAAAGCAATTCTGCGCGACCTGGTAACAAAAGTAGAAAGCCCGAACCAGCTGCTCTACTGGCAGGTAACGAGAGGAACGGCGATGCGTAACCATGTCTACCCCGATCCGGCGGTACCCGCCAACTTCTGGGTAACCATCAAGCCGCTGCCTGTAAAGAACGCTTACCAGAAGGTAAAGCTGATCACCGCAGATGATACCCGTTTCTTCCACTGCAACATCAAGACTCTGAATCTGCTCATCAACTGCATGGTCTCGGAGAAAGCGAAGCGCGCCGGCTGTGACGAAGCCGTATTACACAGAGGTGACCGCGTAACCGAATGCGCCCACAGCAACGTATCGATCTTAAAGGACGGCGCTCTTTGTACCGCACCGACCGACAACCTGATCCTTCCCGGAATCACGAGAGCCCACCTGATTGCCAACTGCAAGAAGCTCGGAATCCCGGTAATCGAAGAGCCCTTCACGCTGGACGATCTGAGGAATGCGGACGAAGTTCTTATATCCAGCAGCACCGCTTTCGTGCGTTCTGCGTCTGAAATCGACGGTACCCCTGTCGGCGGCAAAGCCCCCGAACTCTTAAAAAAGATCCAGGATGCCATGCGTCAGGAATTCATCGACGCCACCGGAATTGCACCTTCTGAGGTACCCGATAAGGCCTGATTTTTTCTGTATCAAAGACGAAGGAGTGCTGCTCCTGACCCGCAATCAGCTTGATTTTCCGGTCATTGTACAGCACTCCCTTCTTTTGGGCTCCCCGGAGAACTACCGATACATACTCATATACTCCCCATGAGCCTCAATCAAATCATCACACATCTTCACAATATCATCAATACTCAGCTCTGCTGCCGTATGCGGTTCCAGCATGGCTGCCTGATAAATACTTTCTCTCTTTCTGGTTCTTGCTGCCTCAATCGTCATCAGCTGGGCGTTAATATTCGTCATATTCATAGCTGCAAGCTGAACAGGAAGGCGGCCGACATGGGTCGGGTGAATTCCCATGCCGTCCACAAGACAGGGAACCTCGACGCAGGCATCGGCAGGCAGGTTATCAATCAGACCATTATTAAGAACATTTCCGCCGATCTTATACAGGGAACCGGTCGTAATCGACTCCATAATGTACGAAGCATATTCATGAGAGCGGGTATGTGTAATCTTGCCGTCATTGAGAATGTCATTGCGTTCCTTCTCCCAGCCCTCAATCTGTCTGATGCATCTGCGGGGATACTCATCAAGCGGGATATTGAACTTCTCAATTAACTCCGGATAACGGCTCTTGATAAAGAGAGGATTATACTCCGCATTATGTTCGCTGGATTCCGTGCAGTAGTAGCCAAGGCGCTTGATGTACTCATAACGGACCATATCACCATGCTTCTCGTTCGCGTTCTTCTCGGCGGCGCGTCTGCGAATCTCCGGATATAAATCGTTGCCGTCTTTATCATAAATCTCAAGCAGCCAGCCCATGTGGTTGATACCGGCGATCAGCTCGCGGCGCCCCTCAAGCTTGTCTTCCATGCCGAGGGCGGTGAGCAGGTACTTCGAGCAGCTCTGCACGCTGTGACACAGGCCGACGGTTTTAATACCAGTGTAACGCTGCATATATCCGGAAAGCATTGCCATCGGATTCGTGTAATTTAAGAACCAGGCATCCGGGCAGACCTCTTCCATATCCTTTGCGAAATCCTCCAGAACCGGAATCGTACGCAGAGCGCGCATAATGCCGCCGATTCCAAGCGTGTCTGCAATTGTCTGACGCAGGCCGTATTTCTTCGGAATCTCGAAATCAATAATGGTGCAGGGGTCGTAGAAGCCGACCTGAATTGCATTGACAACGAAATCAGCGCCCCGCAGCGCTTCTTTGCGGTTCTCTGCGCCAAGATAGGTCTTGATGACAGCCTTGGACTGATTTACATTCGCATTGATCGCATTCAGAATAATATCGGAATCTTTCAGCCTTCCGGCATCAATATCATACAGAGCAATCTCGCTTTCGCACAGGGAAGGGGTGCACATACAGTCACCCAGAACATTTCTTGCAAACACAGTACTTCCGGCACCCATGAATGTAATTTTCGGCATAGAATATATCCTCCTTGAAAAAAAGTATGTGATGTGCTGCATCGAATTCATTATAGCAGAAAACGTGCCGGCAAAAATATGGCGCGGTGTTGCGAATACTTGTTTTAATGTTGCATTTAAAGATGATAAGGTATATAGTGGAGACAGGAGAACGCAAAGGGAGGGAGAAGGAAATGCGGATAGAGGATCACTTTTATAATGGACAGCCGGGAGAGGACAGCAGAGGGGTTATCATATACCATATCGGGGATGAGCCCTGCCGGCCGGGTCATAGCTATGGGCCTGCGGTAAGGGATCATTATCTGATTCATTGTGTGCTGAAGGGAAGAGGAAAGTTCTGCAAACAGGGAAAAGAGTGGAAGGTTGGATCCGGGCAGGGATTTTTGATTCTGCCGGATGAGCTCACTTATTATGAAGCAGACAGAGAGGAGCCGTGGGAGTATTGCTGGGTCGGTTTTCACGGTAGGGATATTGCGGGAATTATCAGACAATGCCAGCTTTCGGAAGAGGCGCCGATATTTTCCTTCGCAGATTCGGAACGGATGCTTCGATGTGTACGGAGAATGCGGGAGCTTTTGAAGGAGAGGGATGGGGAATTCCAGGCTCTTTCCCGCTTGTATGAGGTATTTTCAATGATAAGGGGCGAGGAGGAATACCAGGATAAGTCCGAGCATCTTGCGGGAAGGGTGAGGGCTTATATTGAGAAAAATTATTCCTACGGAATTACGGTTGCAGAGATCGCAAGGGCGTTCGCGGTGGACAGAAGCCACATGTTCCGGTGCTTTAAGAAGGAATATGGGGTCTCTGTGCAGGATTACCTGCTCCAGTACCGGCTGAAGCGGGCAAGGCAGCTGATAGAGCAGACGGATATGAATGTGACGGAGATTATGTATTCGTGCGGATTTATGGACCTTCCGAATTTTTCGAGGCAGTTTAAGAAGAAATATGGGGAGGCGCCGGCACATTTTCGGGGAAAAGAGGGGATATTATGAAAGTCATGAGGGAGGGAAGAATCGGTCAGCGGACATAGAGCTTCCCTCCCTCATCTGCAGCTCACGTTTTGGATATTTGTTTTTTCCAAAGTCCTGTAAAGTAAAAGGCAAGTCCGATCCAGAACGGGGTAAAGCCTGCGAGCGCGTCACCAAGCCAGAAGCCGTAATGTTTCATGTTCAGTGACAGGCCTAACAGGAGAGCCAGACCGATTCGCATGATGATGCCGTCAAGAATTGCTGTAACAAAGTTGATTTTATAATTGCCGCTTCCGTTAATCAGCGCGTTCATAACGGCACGAAGCGCGCTGCTGAAGAAAAGAAGGACTGCGATCGGAAGGTAGCTGCCCGCGATTTCCAGGACGGCGGAATCATTGGTAAAGATACGAAAGATTGGATCCGGGAACAGACAGATGACAGCGGAGAACACAGCTTTACCAGCTCCCCCAGCATCGCCCTGTCCCAGTGAAGAAAATCCCTGCGCTGCATGGTGAGCCGGAATTGCTTTCGGTTCTTTGCAAGGAAAATGGTGCAGGCGATGAAGCTGACGGCCATACAGATGGCGGAATAGCTTACGGCTCCCTCGTAGGACTCGGCCGGGGTATTCATCAGGGCAAGAATTTTATCCTGGAAAATCAGAGCGGCGGCGCAGACCAGCAGGAAAGAGCTCATGCTTCCGACAAAGCGCCCGATTTTGTCATGCTGTTTTGAACCGATGTACCGGGCGATGAGAACCTGTCCGGCGTTGGAAAATCCAATTGCGACAAAGGTAAGAAAATTCGAGACGTCTCCGCCGACCGACACTGCGGAGATTCCGACCTTTCCAAGCTTATTTCCCACCACAATCATATCGACCATGTTGTAGACCACCTGAAGGAGGTTGGATAAGAAGAGCGGCCAGGCGAAGACAATTAACTGCCTGGAAATATTGCCTTTTGTGAAATCTTTGATTTGAGTTTTCTCCATGATTCCCTTCCGTTTCTCTGTGCCGGGCGCGTGCGCGGCGGTCCGGGCAAGTATGTTATCTGATTGAATGATTTCTTACAAAAAATCCGCGGCAGAAAACTCCGCCGCGGATATATAATACAGAGGTGACAGTCCTTATCAGGTACTGAAGAAGCAGTACTTCAGAATGAATAATACTGTCAGTATGTACATTAAAGGAGTCAGCTTCTTTCTCTTGCCGGTGATCAGATTGATCAGAGTGTAAGAGATAACGCCGATGGAAATACCCTCGGAGATGCTGTACATGAACGGCATTGCTGCGATACACAGGAATGAGGGAATGGCCTCGCTCATGTCGTCGAAATCGATCTTAACAACGGAAGCCATCATGTAGAAGCCTACGATGATAAGCGCCGGAGCGGTTGCGAAGGAAGGAATCGCAAGGAAGATCGGGGAAAGAAGCAGGGATAACAGGAACAGAACCGCGGTGGTTAAAGCAGTCAGACCGGTTCTTCCGCCTTCCGTTACACCCGAAGCACTCTCTACGAACGTAGTGGTAGTAGAGGTACCAAGGATTGCGCCTGCGCTGGTAGCGATTGCGTCTGCGAGCAGAGCGCCATTGATCTTCGGAAGCTTGCCGTCCTTGTCAAGCATGTCCGCCTTGGAAGCAACACCGATGAGAGTTCCAAGTGTATCGAACATATCAACGAAGAGGAAGGAGAACATAACAACGAAGAAATCCAGAATGTTCACATCGCCGAATGCACCGAAATTGAAAGCCTGTCCGAAGGTAGCGCCGATTGCGCCGAGGTTTAAGCCCTTGCTGAAATCGGGCATAACACTGTACATGCCAACTGCTGCGTCCGGAACATACAGACCAACCAGTTCACAGATGATTCCGAGGATCCAGGTTGCAAGGATACCGATTAAGATACCGCCCTTTACCTTTTTAACAAGTAAAACTGCAGTGATAATGGTTCCAATCAGAGCGAGAAGCGCGCCGATACCAATGGAGCTGAAATTCTCAGTGAAATGCTGATAAGTAACCAGAGTGGAGCTGTTAGCTACAACCAGCTTCGCATTCTGCATACCGATGAAGGCGATAAAGAGACCGATACCAACACTTACTGCGTGCTTAAGAGACATCGGGATTGCATTGAAGATCGCTTCGCGAATATGAGTTACGGAAAGAATTACGAAAATAATACCTTCCACAAATACTGCGAACAAAGCGAGCTGCCAGGAGAATCCCATGGTGCCGACTACTGTGAATGCAAAGAATGCATTCAGGCCCATGCCGGGAGCCAAAGCAAACGGGTAATTCGCGAGCAGGGCCATCAGAATCGTTCCGATTGCCGCTGACAGAGCGGTTGCCATGAAGACGGCGCCGTTGTCCATGACGGTACCGAGCAGGTTCGGGTTAACCGCAAGAATGTACGCCATTGTCATGAACGTAGTAATACCTGCCAGGATCTCGGTCTTTACGTCGGTCTTGTGCTCCTTGAGCTTAAACCATTTCTCTAACATAAAAAAACCTCCCATAGGTTTGATTTGGATACGAATTCCGGTAAATCAGAAAATTCGCACCATAGAGAAATTTTATCAAAATTGAAGAGCACTGTCAATAAAATATTAAAAATCTCGAAACTTTCTGAAGAATTTTTGACGAAATTCCTACGTTTTCAGAAAACTGTGCGGCGAAAGAGCGCCGGTGCGGAGTTCCTGAAGAAAAAGGACATGTATATTTTGTACAGGGCTAAAATATATTACTCCTAAGGAGGAGATTCGGAATGAAGGACAGGGAATTCAGAGGAAAGCTAACGGCGGCGGCCGTGTGTCTTGGGGTTCTGATCGAATTGATTGTGGTCAGAGCGTGGCTGAATACAGGGGAATCGCAGAGAGAGGAAAAGGTGAGAGCCGGAGCGGTTACAATGGACGAGGTTGAAAGGCTGCTTCCGGAGGCGGAGGACTTCCTGAAAGAGCTAAAACGCACGGCATCCGTGGAGCGGGAGCAGGGAACGGAGGCATTAACGAGAACGTGTTTCGAACTGCTTCAGGAAGAGTGGAGGAACCGGTACGGGGTTCCGTATCAGGCGGGGGAGGGAGAGTATATCTATCCGGATGAGTTCCTTGACTGGTATGAGGAATATGTAAGCGTATATCCGGAGCAGGGGAAGAAAAAGGAGATTTTGTGGATTGTTCAGGCGAACGAAGAGCAGCTTGTGACAAATGAGGGACGCTTTTATCTGGAGAAGACCTACCGGTACGACCGGATCTCAAGGGAGGAAGGAAGAGGAGGGGAATTGACAGCGGATGCGGCGCATTGGGAAGGAAAGGCGGTGGAAGCGGTACATGACGGGAACACACTCCTTTATATCAGGGCAGTCAGCAAAGAGGAGGTGTGCCTGCCAAATGTATGGCTGATATCCGCGGAAGGAAATACATTCGATATCTATCTGGAGGGCGTTCGGGTGACGCTGAAGGCCGGGGCAAGGCTTTCAGAGGAGCTGAAGGAGGAGGTTGCCGATCTGTGGATTGCGGACGGCCTGATTACCCGTGTTACGCTGAAATCCGAGCGGATTACGGGCAAGGTTCTGAATACCAAAAAGGATCGGGTCGAAATTGCGGGCTACGGAGAGCTTTTATTCGCAGAAGAGTTTCGAATCTATAAAATATACGGAGAGCTTGGAATGGAGGCCACAAGCAGCATTTTGGTAGGTTATGAAAATACGGATTTCGTGGTGAGTGACGGCAAAATCTGCGCGGCGCTGCTTACCGAAGAGATTCGGGCGGAGAATATTCGGGTGCTGTTAAGCACGGACGGATATCAGGGTTATTATCATACCAGTGTGGAGCTGACCGGAGATACACAGCTTCTTCTCAGCGGACCGGACGGAGAGGAGAAGGTGGAGGCAGGAGAAAAGGTAACGATTACACCGGAGATGGCAAAGAAGGGGCGAATTACCGTGAGCTCGTCGGGGGAAGAGGGTAAGATTACGCTTCTGTCCCTGAAGCGTGCGGACGGTGCTCCGGCCTACCGGGGAAGCATTGAGATTGCCGCGGAGGAGGACGGGCTGTTATTGGTGAACGAGCTGACGCTTGAGGAGTATCTGTATGCGGTGATTCCGAGCGAAATGCCGGTGTCCTACGGATTGGAGCCGCTGAAGGTTCAGGCGGTATGCGCAAGAAGCTATGCCTGCAGGCAGCTATATGCCAACCGGTATGCGGAATATGGAGCGCATGTGGATGATTCGGTATCCTGTCAGGTCTATAATAATATTGCGGAGACCCAGGAGAGTATTCTGGCGGTAAAGGATACTTACGGAAAAGTGATTACGGATGGGGCTGAGGTCATCACAGCCTATTATTTTTCAACGTCATGCGGATCGACAACCGGTGCACAGGAGGTCTGGGCGAATCATGTTCCGCAGTCGTATCTGACAGGACAGGTGCAGACAAAGCGTCCCGCGGGGGAAGCGGAAGAAGGAGAAGCGGCAGAAGAAGCCCTTCAGGAAGACCGGCTTCGGGCGGAAGAACTGAAAGAGGAGGAAACGTTCCGTGCATTTTTAGCATCGGAGGAAGAAACCTATGACAGCGAATTTGCCTGGTACCGCTGGAGCACAGTGCTGACGGCACAGCAGCTGGAAGAATCCATTGATCGGTATGCGGCGCAGCGGTATCGGATCAACCCGAGCAGCGTTCTGACCCTGTGCAAGGAGGGGGACGAGGTGCGGTACGAAAGTGTGGAACCGGAGCCGATTGGCACGGTACAATCCATGGAAGTGACTGAGCGGGGAATCGGAGGTATCGTAAAAGAATTGCTGGTGAGGGGGGAGAACACCACACTTTTGATTCGAACCGAATATAATATCCGGCTGCTGTTGTCGCCTGCGCAGACCCGGGTGATCCGGAAGGATGGGAGCGCGATTGAGAATATGTCGCTGCTTCCGAGCGGGTTCTTCGTTATTGATGAGGTGAGCAGCGGGACAGATAATTCCGCTCCGGCCGCATATCAGATTACCGGAGGCGGTTATGGACACGGGGCCGGAATGAGTCAGAACGGGGTCAAGGCAATGGCAGACGAAGGATATACATGGGAAGAGATTGTGAGCCATTATTACAGCGGAACCAGCCTTGGCTTCTTGTACGAATAAAAAGAATTCCGGGCAGAGAGTCTTCTGTCCGGAACAGGAAAGATAAAAAGCTGTGAAATTATGATTGAGAATCAATGCGGTCCTCGTGAGCCTCTTTCTTATGGTGCGGGCGCAGGCGTTTGAAAAGAAAGCGAAGCGAGGAGCGGAAAGCCGGAGAAGCCAGCAGGGCGTTCAGTTCCGCTCCGACAAACAGGATGTACATACAGGCATACAGCCAAAGCATACATAATACGACTGCGGTCAGGCTTCCATAGGTTGCGGAAAAGTTCGACATATTATCAATGTAGAACGAATACAGGAAGGAAAAACCCATCCAGCCTGCAGCTGCAAGCAAAGCGCCCGGAAGCTCCCGGAAGAACTTCGACCTGCGATTCGGAATAAACAGATAGATCGCAAGGAAGAACAGCGTCAAAAAGGCAAGGCCGACCAATGTTCGCAGATTCATAATTATCATGGTGAATCTGGTAAGGAAAGGAAGTCTGGTTACCACCCATGCCGCAATCGTATTGCCAAATACAAATATGACGAGCAGCAGAACCAGGCTGACTGCAAATATCAGGGTATATATGGCGGAAAATGTGCGGCGGATAAGATAGCTTCGCTTAACCGGCGTATTATAAACCTTTTCAAGCCCCCTGCTGATGGCAAGAAATCCTCTTGAAGCAGACCAGAGCGTTGTAATAACGGTCACCGAGAGGAGGGTACCGGAGGCATTCCCGTACAGCTCTTCAATCAGCGATTGAAGGAACGGCTCCAAAGTCTTTGGAAATACCTGAACACACATCTCGACAATCTCTTCCTGGGTAATGGGAAGATAATTCATAATATATTGCAGCAGTGTCAGCAAAAACATCGCAAACGGAAAAAGGCAGATAATAACGTAAAACGCCGCCTGAGCCGAAAACGCGTTCACATAATCGTTCTTAATCTTGGATGCTGCCGCGCGGATTAAATTTACAATAGTGAAGAGGGCAGACAGTATTATCATAGCAAACTCCATTCCATTTTTAAAATCTACACAGTATTCATAGTATATCATATCGCAGGATAATTTGCACGGAGTTTTTGCGAAAGAAACAATCTTATGAATTTGGGACAATTTAAGCAGGTATTTGGGACAATTTAAGCAGGTATGTGCTTGACAAATACTGGGACCATCGATAGAATGAAGGAACGAAAAAGAGGAGGAACGGACAATCTGTATTACTTGAGAGGAAGGTGCTGAATATGAATTTAGAGAACAAAAAGATTAATTTCCTGGGTGACAGCATTACCCAGGGAGTCGGAACAAGCGGGAAAGAAGCTATTTTTCTGAATGTATTAAAGCAGAATGCAGGGCTTGCCGAGGCGAGAAATTATGGAATCAGCGCGACCAGATACGCGATTCAGAAGGGAACGAAGGAACGGCCTAAGGATAATTATGTGGATGTGAATTCATTCTCGGAGCGGTTCGATCAGATGGACGACGACGCGGATGCGGTGGTTGTATTTGGCGGGACGAATGATTATGGGCATGGGGACGCGCCGTTAGGCTGTTTTGAAGACAGAACCCCGGATACCTTTTACGGGGCCTGCCATTATCTGTTCTCGGGACTTGTGAAGAAATATCTGGGAAAGCCGGTTGTAATTATGACACCGCTTCACAGGTGCAGTGAGCGGAGTACCTTCGCGTGTACCGAAGAGAAGCCGTTTCGGACGCTGCGGGAGTATGTTGTCATTATAAGAGAGGTTGCAGAATATTATTCGCGTCCGGTTCTGGATCTGTACGCGCAGAGCGGTTTGCAGCCGGAGATTCCGGAGATCAAGCAGGCGTATATTCCGGATGGGCTGCATCCCAATGATGCCGGACATCAGGTAATGGCGCATAAGCTGGAAGTATTTTTAAGGAGTTTATAATAAGATAGGCAGCGCGGCTGTCTGCAGGGAAGGAAGATAAAAAGTCTGCCGGATCGGGGAGAATTCGATCCGGCAGACTTTTTGTGTGAACGGGGCAGGATATCAGGAACAGCAGAGGATGCGCTGCCGTAACGTCGAACGGAATGAGAAGAAAGGAAAAAAGTCATATTTTTAGTACAAAGTCACATTTTTCATCCTGAAAATAAAGGAGAGAGTAGGTATAATTAAAATGATGACCGGCATCAAAAGAAGGTTGGTATCAGAAAAAGGTTGGCGGGAGCGTTCCGCCGGAAGAGGAAGGGATCAGGGAGGAGAAACGGAATGGGAAGAATACCGGAAGCATTAGTAAAGAAGATCGAGAGGAACATCGAAAAGATCGGATCGGATCTGCGGGAGTTCACAGCGGTGTGCGATGGAGATTATATGCAGACAAAGGAGAAGGCGATTCCGATCGGGCATATTTTCAGCTGGACACAGAGCTTTTTCCCGGGAATGGCACTGTGGGCGTATTTGGATACGAAGGATCAGAAGTTCCTTGACTGGGCAGCGCAGTTCAGGCAGGGGTATTATGACAAGGTGTTCGAGACACCGATGGAGACGATGCACGATCTGGGCTTTTTATATTCTCCATACGCGGTTATGCTTTACAATATAACGGGGGACGAGGAGTATAAGAAGATCGGAGTGAAGGCGGCGGATGCGCTTGCCATGCGTTATGAGCCGAAGGGCGGCTATATCAGAGCCTGGGGAAGAATGGATTATCAGACGCCGGATTATGTGGACAGCGAGCTTGCAAAGGATCATTTTTTCACGGAGAGCAAGGGGCTTGCGATTGTGGACTGCATGATGAACCTTCCGTTATTGTTCTGGGCGAGCAAGGTGACCGGGCATCCGTTCTACGAAAGAATCGCCATGATGCATGCGGATACGACCAGAACGTATTTTATGCGCGAGGATTATTCGGTGATGCACGCGTATCGTTTTTCGGAAGAGACCGGAGCGGCGATTGGCGAGGCTAATTACTGCGGCTATGCGAACGGTTCGCATTGGGCGAGAGGTACGGCATGGGCGATCTACGGGTTCTCGATCGCGTATCGGTATACCGGGAAGGCAGAGTATCTGGATACGGCGATGAAGCTTTTGGATAAGTTCATGTCGGAGTGTAAAGGCGAGATTCCGGTGTGGGATTTCAGACTGCCCCAGGATGAGGAGAAGTCGCTCGATACCTCCGCCGCGGCGGTTGTGCTTTGCGGAATTCTGGAGATTGAGAAGCATAAGACGAATGCTCATTTGAAGAAATACAGGGATCTTCTTCAGAAGAAGCTGGAGGAATATGTTGATTATAATCCGGAGGTTATGGGTGTGCTGAAGGAGCAGAACGGAAGACATACCTATACGCCTTACGGGGATTATTATATGATCGAGAGTTATATGAAGGCGGATTCCGATGTGATTGTCTGGTAAGCACCAAAGCGGCTATGATACCGGCGCCGTGTTGGAATGCCCTACATTTGTGGACCAATTCAAAATACAAAGTTTTTGGAACGGCAGGAAGGGAGATTGTTATGAGAGAATATTGGATTAAGAATGGTGAGAATATCCGAGCGCGTCTGGAAGAGATCCTTACACAGACGGATGATGACGGCTACGCTATTCAGGTGGAAGAAGGGCGCTACACGGTGGATGATACGATTGTGATTGCGGATCAGCGCAATATTACGATCAAAGGCTGTGGAAGGGTAATTCTGGACGGCGGTATCATCATTGCGAATGAGGATGTAAAGGATTATAACGATACGATCAAATGTGTGGATCTGAAGCCGTATGGAATTACGCTCGGCGAATACGGCAGCCGCGGAATGGCGAGGAATTATGTCAACGCTCCGAATGAGCTGTTCGTAGACGCACAGGCATATTCGGTTGCCAGATATCCGAAGCAGGGGAATATCACTTACATAGACGGGGATATTATTGAACCCGGAAGCAATCCGAGACATGCAGATTTCTCAATGAAATGTGCTACAATTCGCTGCCGTGACGAGAGAATTCGGAACTGGGGCGGGGCAAAGGACGCATATCTTGGCGGATTCCCGATTTGGTCCTGGGCGGATGATCGGATTAAGATTGCAAAGATTGATGTGGAGAATCAGACGATTACGACGGCGGAGCCGCATCTGTACGGATTTGGAGTGACAGGACACTCCGGCTGGCATATCTTAAATCTGTTCGAGGAGCTGACGGATCCGGGTGAGTATTATGTGGATCGGGAAAAGCAGATTCTGTATTTTATTCCGGAAAAGGATTGCTCTAAGTCGCTGATTCAGCTTTCGACGCTTGACAAGGTCATGATTGCCTGCGAGAATTCTTCGAATATTACAATCGAGGGAATTCTGTTTGAGAATTCCAGAAGCACCGGTATCTACATCGAAGGCGGCGAGTGCGTACAGGTTAAAAAGTGTGAGTTCCGCAATCTGGGAATTATGGCGATTCAGATTGGTCAGGGAGCTGAGCCGGAGCCGCACGGAAAGACCACCTGCCACGCGCTTGGGCGCGCAGAAGGTGTTCCGGTTCCGAAGCCGATCGCAAGAGAGATGGGTTCCTGGTATTCGTATCTGTATGAGTTCTCGGCGTGGGACAATAACGGCGGCAGGAATCACAGAGTCGAGGGCTGTAAGATCTATAATATGGGAGCGGGCGGTATGCTGCTCTCCGGCGGCAACCGCAAACGCCTGGAGCCCGCGAATAATACGGTGTATAACTGTGAGTTCTACGGGGTGAACCGATTAGAGAAGACCTATAAAGCCGCGGTTAATATGATGGGCGTCGGAAATGTGGTGTCGCATTGTCTGATTCACGATCTCCCGGGCATGGCGATCTATATGCACGGCAATGATCATCTGATCGAATTCAATGATATTGCAAGAGTGGCGCAGGAGACGTCGGATTCAGGTGCAATCTATATGGGCCGCAATATGAGCGAAGTGGGATGCGTATTCCGGAACAATTACATTCATGAGCTCAGGAATTCGATGGCGACCGGCCTTGGAATCTGTGCTATCTATTTTGATGACTGGGATATCTTTAACACGGTGTATGATAACTTCTTCTATGATATTCAGGGAGGAGGCTTCTGTGTGATTCATCATACCTGCGGCGGACTGCTTTCGTTCCATAATAACTTTATTATTGACTGCGCGCCCGGTATTCATATGGATAACAAGAGCAACGCTTATATCTACATGCATAAGGAGCCGCTGATTATGACCCGCGTGCATACAACGGATGAGAACGACATGCGCGGCGTGGATATCACCAGCCCGGTATACCGTGAGCGGTATCCGTATCTCTACGATGTGTACAAGAACGATGCGCGGCCGGAGTGGATGTATTATAACAATCACATGGTTTGGCATAAGTATGACGCATTTGTGGACGGGGAGCACGGAGATTTCACACAGGCGGAGTGGTTCGGCAAGCCTTCACATCGCGATGAGTACGACTGGCAGAGACGCACGGATGTCGTGATGGGGTACGAGGATGAATTGGTGCCGCCGCATCGCGTAGATTTCCGGTCGATCGGGTTAGTGAAGGAAGATGAAATTATGTTGAGGTACAATAGATAGGTAACACAAAAATAAAAAAGCAAGGATTCACTTTGATATGATATATTGGAGTTGTCGAGAAACCAATGCATCAGAAAGGAGAATCCTTGCATGTCGATTGTATCACAAGAGAAATACTAC
>JAGAPO010000001.1 GCA_017623215.1 Lachnospiraceae bacterium
GTGGAACCGATAGGTTCCGCCGCTCAGATTCGTATAGCTGACGGGAATCGCCCGGTCTGCTTCCACCTCTGCAGTCTCCTCATCAAACCCTTCCAGATAATATGAAATCGTCCCGGCGTCCGGTAAAAAGGAGAGCGACGCGAACGAAATGGTAATTCGCACCACATCCTTTGGAATTACAATGCTTTCTCCATCTGATACCAGGGCCCCCTTCTTTTGATACGACTGCCAGCTTACCTCATTCACCACAACCTTAGGCGGATCGTGCCGCTGCTGCGATTCCTGTTCCGCAAACAGATAGACCCCTTTGGTTGTAGACAGATACAGGCGTCCATCCTGATACAGATTCCAGGCATTCGCATTCAGGTCAACGGAAAGTCCGTTCTTATCTGAATACTCGACAACCTCTTCGCAGGTATCCGCAAGCAGCTCTTCCTTCATCACCCGGTACAAACCGTTGCTTTTCATAAGCCAGACCGCCTGCTTTGTCACCTGAATATCAAAGATTCCTCCGATCCCCTGCGTAAACGAGGTAATCTCCCTTACCTTCCCGCCTTCTTCCAGAAAATAAAGGCGATTGCCGGCACTGATCCAGATTCCGTTCGCTTCCTCATCCGCCCGCATTCTGAGAACCACTCCGGCTGTCAGACCATTCGTTTTATCAATCCGGGATACTTCGCCGCCGTCGATTACATAGATCCCGGTTCCGTCACTTCCGGCGAGAATCGCCCCCTGTGAGGTCTCAAGCAGACACAGTATCATCGGGTTCTCCATTCCCTCCTGTGTTCCGTAGCTCTCTGCAACCGCGCCGTCCCGTATAATATTCACTCCCAGCGAAGTCGCAACCGCGAAATCTCCGTTCGAAAGCTCCAGAACCTGTCGGATTCGGTTGCTTAATAAGCCATCACTTTCCGTCCAATCCGTCCGCCTTCCATCCGAACTGACACGAATCAATCCCAAATCACTGTAGGTACCAATCCAAAGACCGCCCTTGCTGTCCACACAGACATGCCGAATTCGGATGCCTTTTAAAGACTCCGTAAGCTCGGTATCAACAATATTCCAGTTCTTATCCGCCGCAAGAAGGCCGCTGTCCGTCGCGACATACATCATATCGCCAAGCTTTGCAACCGCGTTGACCGCGTAGCTTCCAAGCTCGGACGCTGTTCCCGCATGATAGAACGCACCCTCCGTAATCTGATACACGCCCTCCTTGCCGGAAGCAAGCCAGATACTTCCCTCGTAATCCTCGATAATCTGCGTGATATCAATGGAGCCGATATCTTTCACCTCGCGAAATGTCATGGTCTCATCAAACCAGCCGCAGCCCGTCTCCGAACCGATCCACAATTCGTTCGCTTCTGTCCTGCATATGGTATTAATTGCCCGCATGGATGTCACCGGATAGCTCTCCAACACAAAAGATTCTCCGCTGTACTGCGCATCCTTCAGCGTAAGCCTAAGCAGCTTGCTTCCCTGTGTGGTACCTGCGCCTGTTCCGATATAGATGGTATCGCCCTCCACCATAATCGTATAATTATCCGCTTCATCCAGCATTCCCGGTTCGAATCGGTATACCACTTCCCCCTCTTTCAGCGCAAATGCAGATCCGTCTCCGCAGATTCCCCATACTGCCCCATTCGCATCCGCTCCAAGACTGAATACAGTCTGCCCGCGAAACACGGGAATCTCCCGCAGAAGCGCTTCTTTATCCGGCTCGATACAGGCAAGACCGGTAGCGGTTCCGACATATATCGTTCCATCCGCAGCTTCCGCAAAGCATCGAATAGAGTCTGACAGACTGTCCGCTTCCTTCGGAGTCGGATAAAACCCGGTTCCGTCATACCAGAACACTCCGTCCTCATTCGTTCCGATCCAGAGTCTCCCATGCTCATCTTCGTACAGCGCACGGATTCCATCCAGCCTGATTCCATCCTCTTCTTCCCCGCATACGAAAAAGGAGCGTCCGTCGTAACGCATCAGTCCGCTATAGCTTCCAACCCATATGTACCCATCCCGCGTCTGGCAGATTGTGTTCGCTTCATTCGTCAAAAGGCCATCCTTACTGTTGTAAAGCTCCACAATCTGATTCGTCAGCCCGTATCCTGCCTCTCCCAGATTCTCCGCCTGTGCAGGTCTGGCATTCAACCAAGTACAAAGCACTGCCAGCGACAGCAGAAATATTAATTGTTGTTTTCTAATGTTAAATCCATGTGCCTTATCCATGTTCTTTCTATCCTCTTCTTATTTATATCATTCGACAGGCGTTCTTTTCCCATTTTGCTTGTATCATATCATATTCCGCGATATTTGAACAGGTATTTTTTATTTTGCCTTGCTTTTTTTTACGAATCGTTTACAATAAAAGCAGAGGATTTCATTCCTTGTGACACGTTATGATGAATTTGTCAGGCATTTGGAGTCCAAAGGGCCTGACAGGAATGGAGCTGCTTTATGAATTCCAAATTGATATCTCATTTTATGACGATTACCAGGCATAAATTGCTGGTGACCCGATATTGTTTTCGGCTCGGCCTGTTCCGACAGGGAATCCTGCATGATCTCTCCAAATATTCTCCGACCGAGTTCCTGATTGGAGTCCGCTATTTTCAGGGACATCAAAGCCCCAATAATGCGGAGCGCAAAGAGAAGGGCTATTCTCTCGCCTGGCTTCACCACAAGGGCCGCAATAAGCACCATTATGAATACTGGATTGATACGAATCACGGGAATCCGTCCGGAATCTACTGCGTGGAGATGCCGCTTCGTTACGTCGCTGAGATGTTCTGCGACCGCGTGGCCGCCTGCAGAATCTACCAGGGCGACGCCTGTACGGACGGCAGCGCGCTGGAGTATTTTCTGCGCAGCAAGGATCGGCTGCTGATGAACGAAAAGACAAAGCAGCTTTTAGAATCTCTTTTGACGATGCTTCGGGATCAGGGCGAGGCCAGGACCTTTGCGTGGCTGAAGCAGCAGCTGAAACAAGAACGAAGCGTCCGGTAATCCTCCGGCCGCCTCAGTCGTTCTTAGATTCCTTCCCCGTCAAACTGCGGAATGAAGCTCTCCGCCGCAGTCTCCTCTTCCTGAATGAATCCATTCTCCACTCCGAGGTCGATGGCATAGTCCACGACCTCGTCGTATTCTTTCTCCGTCAGCGTGCGCATTAATTCCGGGTACTTATCCGCATCCGCCCCTTTCATAACCGGGGTGTATTGATTCATGATACTGATATAGATTCGATCCCCATACGTCTCATAGAGATACCGTATGATCCGTTTGGAATCTTCCGCTGCTCCAGGAAGCACCAGATGCCGCACGATCACTCCCCGTCTCATCAGACCGGCTTCGTCGAATTCCGGGTCCCCGGCTATCCGCACCATCTCCGCAATCGCCGAGCTGGCCCATCGGAAATAATCCGGAGCTCCCGAATATCGCTCCGCAATCGTCCCATCCATGTATTTCAAATCCGGAAGCCAGACATCAACAATTCCCGCGAGGCTTCTAATTACCTCCGGCCGCTCGTAGGAGCCTGTATTATAGACAATCGGCAGCGCAAGGCCGTTCTTTCTTGCAAGCCTGACCGCCTTGCTAATCTGCGGGACATAATGTCCCGGCGTCACCAGATTGATATTAACCGCGCCGCGCTCCTGCTGCTCGATGAATATTTCCGCAAGGCGTTCGACGGTAATCTCCTTTCCGGCAAGTCCGTTCGCGATATCTCTGTTCTGGCAGTATACGCAGTGGAGCGAACAGCCGGAGAAAAAGACCGTTCCGGAACCGGCCTCCCCCGATATGCAGGGCTCCTCCCAGAAATGCAGCCCGGCTCTCGCGGCTTTTACCCGGTCCGTTACTCCGCAGAATCCGGCCTCCCCATGTGCTCTGTCGGCCGCACAGTTTCTTGGGCACAGAGTGCAGCCGCCCTGTATCTTTGCATCCTCGTTCTTTGCTGTGTCATATATCATATTCGTCTATGTTCCTTTCCGATGTCTCGCCATTCATTCGGCATCCGGCTGTGCCTTCAGCTCTTCATACAGCTCTGCCGCGGTCTCCAACACCTGTTCTCTGGAGTATCCCATGTACACCAGCTCCATAATCTGATTCTTCATCATTCCTCTGACCCGTGCTTCCCGTTCCTCGTCCGGCTTCTTCGGTACATGCCTGGCAATAAAGGTTCCCTTTCCACGAATGGTAACAATCACCTTCTGCCGCTCCAGCTCCTGATAGGCCTTCGCCGCCGTATTCGGCGTGATCTTTAAATCAAACGCAAGCTTTCTGACAGACGGAATCGCATCTCCCGCGTTCCAATATCCCTTCAGGACATTCTCCTTCACCGCGTCAATAATCTGTTCATAAATCGGCTTCTCTCCCGAAGCATCAATCCGAATCACCGGCTCCCCTCCCTGCTGTTTACACTCACCTGTACCGCACTCATCTGCTGTATTGCTTTTCAGCCGCTTCCTTCTTTTCTTGTGTTCTTTTCTGTACCAGGTGTATCACTTCTTGTGATACAGTTATCATATCATAAGCTCCCGCAGCTTGTCAAGCAGGCCGGAGCATAAGCTTAAAACTTTTGCTCCGGCCTGCCGACAGGTTATGTATTATTATGTACTGTTATTTTCTGCATTCGGATCTCTCCACTCCTCCACACGTTTCCATTCTTTCGTCCCCTCGACCTTCTGCGCCTTCGACTGATTCTTCCGCAGGAACTGCACAATCTGATAGCAATCAATCCAGATTTCATTATTTCCCTCTTTCTGCGATTCATCGAATATCAGCTGAATTCCAAAATGCAGGTGCGGCACTTCAATGTTGTTGACATTTTCCGTCGTACTATAGCCGGTATGCCCAAGATATCCGATCACATCCCCTGCTGTTACAATGCTCCCTTCCTCCAGTCCCTCTGCGTAAGGGTAGTTCTGAAGCAGATGCGCGTAGTAATAATATCGTTTTTTATCGAAGCTCCGAATTCCGATTCGCCAGCCTCCGTACTGGTTCCAGCCGATTGCTTCCACATAGCCGGATTCCACACAAATGATGGGCGTTCCAATCTGCCCTGTCATATCATGCCCCAGATGTACCCGCTTATACCCATACGATCGCGACGCACCAAAATCATCATAATCACTGTAGGGAAATCCCTTTGCAATCGGTGAGAATACTTTCAGTCCGTAGCGGGTCTCCCATTCTTCCTCTTCCCCAGTTCCGGCATCCTCTTCCTCATCTGCCTCTACCGCTCCCGCATCCTCCTGCGGCTCCGTATCCGCCTCGCTCGCAGCACGCACCTGATATTCCCCCATATACCCGCCAAGCACCGCGGTATACGCTTCCAGGTAATAGGAATAATACGTCAGCTCCTTTGTCAATTCCCCGATCGACGTCTCCCCGTCCTTAATGCCGGCATACTGCTCCTTGATACGGGCCGGATCATTTTTTCCGAACTCGCCTCCGTTCCTGCAGGCAGCCCAGGCGAGTAATTCAATCCAGTCCACCTCGATTCCGTTTTCGTGCGCATCCAGCCCACACTGATAGGCCGCATCCAGCGCATCCACGGTTACATTAAAATCCACCCATTTGATATAGTCGCCCTCGGCTTCTTCCGATACAGCCGATTCCTTTACGGCCTGACGCTGCATCAAATGAATTCCGAACACCACCGCCAACGTTAGGCACTCAATCAGAATTCCCACTTTGACATATCGTATCCTTCCATTTTTTCCGCCCGGTTTCCGGTCCTTCACAGTCTTCCTGCCCTCCAAACCACTTCCCACTGCCCGCCCTTCCCTGAATCGCCATGAAACGAGACAGCTTTATTCTCCTTATTGTATGAAGTAATTCTCGATTGCAGACCTCTTTCTCCCAATTCAGGCTCCAAAATTCCCGTGAGAACATATGAGAATTGATGCATCAGCACAATTTTTCACACAAAACAGCCCTCCCAAAACGCCGGTCAAAGAGGCTCCGGCCTATGGAAAGGGCTGTCAGTCAGCTTATCTGTATCATCCTATTCTATTCTCTTGTCCTGCATTCCTCAGGCTCTCACATTACTCGCTGCGAAGCGCCACTACCGGATCCTTCTTCGCCGCACTTCTGGAAGGAATTAATCCGGAGAACAGCGTTAATATTGTGCTGATTGCAATTAGAATCACTGCCGCCGGAACCGGAAGGTATGCCCCAAGATTACCGATACCTGTCAAATGCTGCAGGATCATATTGATCGGGATACACAGCAGGTAAGTAATCAACACGCCTAACGCACCGGAGAAAAATCCAATCATTACCGTCTCCGCGTTGAACATATTCGAGACATTTCTCTTGGACGCACCGATCGCACGCAGGATACCGATCTCCTTGGTTCTTTCCTGCACCGAAATCAGGGTGATCACGCCAATCATAATCGAGGATACGATTAACGATACCGCGACAAATGCAATCAGTACATAAGTAATTGCGTTAATAATCGAAGTAACCGAAGACATCATCAGGCCGACATAATCCGTGTAACTAATCTCCTCCAGTTCATCCACGCTGTCATTATACTCTGCAATCACATCTTCAATTACGTCCTTGTTCTCGAAGGAAGATGCATAAAGATTAATCGACGCCGGATTGTCAAGCTCCACATAACCGAGCTCCTTCAGATTGCTCTCATAGCTGGAATCGGAGAATACCAGCACCTCCTCATAGAACTTCGCACACTGCTCGGTCGTATAATTCTCCATCGCCATAGTAAGCGCCATCGAAAGCTGCTGCACGCTCATCTCGCCCATCTGCGCCTTTACCTGTGCCGCATACTGCTGCCTGAACTGCTCTTCAATGATCTGAGCAAACATCTCTGTAAGATCCTCGTCGCTCATATTTCCGATATAGCCCTGCATCTCTTCCTCGCTCATGCCGGTCTGTCCCGCCACAGCCTGAATCAGCGTCGTCTCCATATCCTCCCTTGTCATGGTGCTAAGCGTCTGCTCCACGGTTGCCTGAACCGTCTCCTCTTCCGGAATGCTCATAATCGTTACATAAGTATCCGCCTTGCCCTGTTCATCAAGCCCATCGACATACTCTCTGAAATCCGCTTCCTTCTTCGTATCATCCAGACTTCCCGAAGTCTCCTTAAAAGGCAGCCCGGTAAATATATCGGTGTGCTCATCCGCAAGCTGTGCCTGAAGCGCCGCGGACTCTCTGCCCTTTTCTACCACGTACTCCGTTAACTCGCTCGTATATCCAATGGAGCCGGACATCACTGTTGATACCGCGTCCTCGTTCGGTCTGATAATACCGGATACCTTTAAGGTAAGACCATTATCATATAAGTACTTTAATCCAGCGCTCGTATCACGCAGATCGGTATATAAGCCCGTGCTTTCATCAAACGTATAGCAGTCCGAATTGAGAATCACTCGAAACTCCATATCGCAGATTTCCTCAAAGCTCCAGCTCTGAGTATCGGACGTAAGCTCCGTCTTATCGACAACCGCCTGCATAATCGTATCAATCTCGTCTCTGGACTTCAGGCCAAGCGCATATAACGTCATATCATCCAGCTCATTATTGTCATCCACAACCAGAACAATCTCATTATACTCCGTCGGCCAGGAACCGTAGATCACATCATACTGCTTCTCCAGCAACGGACTTACCATTCTGCCGTTCTCACCCGGAAGCATCTCCTGCCACAGCGCAAAGGACCCCATGGACGAGAAAGAGGACAACGAACTTATACCGGAGCCTTCACTCATACTGAGCATGGAAGAAACATCCATTCCAAAATACTCAACCAGCATCTCCTGCATCAGAGCCTGCGAATCCGACTGAATAATATCTCCGTCCACATTCTTCGTATAAACCAGCATATCCAGATCGTAAGTATACTGAACGCCGCTCAGCGCCTCATTCAGCGGGGACTCCTCATCCGCCCATTCCGCCTCAAGGTAGGCCTTGAACGCCTTCAAATCGTTCTCTTTGGTATCCATCGTATTAATCGTATTCACCAAATCATACACGATGGGCTTCTGGTACACGGCGTCATTCTCATGTTCCGTTCCGGAGTGCGCCGCTCCCATAAAGCTCTGCATCAGACTTCCCAGATCCGTATGCTGCGCTTCCAACGTCAGCGGATACGAAGAAAGCGTATCCTCCTGCACCGTATCAATATAAGTCGTCATACCCTGTGATACCGCGTAAATCAGCGCGATTCCGATAATTCCGATGCTTCCGGCAAACGAGGTAAGCGTCGTACGTCCCTTCTTGGAGATCAGATTCTTCAGTGACAGGCCAAAGGACGTCGCAAACGACATCGAAGGCATCTTCACCTTGCGTCCCTTTGTCTTCTCCGCCTTCTCCTGCTCTTCTTTACGCTCCGCCGCAATCTCCTCCCCGGTAAGCGGTGCAGAATCTCCGATCAGCTTACCGTCCAGCATCCGGATAATTCGGGTGGAATACCGTTCTGCCAGATCCGGATTATGCGTAACCATAATAACCAGACGATCCTTTGCAATCTCCTTTAAGATCTCCATAACCTGAACGCTTGTCTCCGTATCCAGAGCGCCGGTCGGCTCATCCGCCAGAATAATATCCGGATCATTTACAATCGCACGTGCAATCGCAACACGCTGCATCTGACCGCCCGACATCTCGCTGGGCTTCTTGCGCAGCTGATTGCCGAGTCCCACCTTCTCAAGCGCTTCCCTGGCTCTTCTTTTTCTCTCCGCCTTCGAAATACCGCAAAGTGCGAGCGCAAGCTCCACATTCTGCAGCACCGTCTGGTGCGGAATCAGATTATAACTCTGGAACACAAATCCAATCGAATTATTCCGGTACGCATCCCAATCCCTGTCTTTAAAATCCTTCGTAGACTTTCCGTTAATTACCAAATCGCCCGCCGTATACTGATCCAGACCGCCGATAATATTCAGCATCGTCGTCTTACCGCAGCCGGACGGACCAAGAATGGAGACAAACTCATTCTTACGGAACTGCAAATTAATTCCCTTCAGCGCCTCGACCTTCTCGCCGACAGTAAGATAATCTTTTGTAATATTCTTCAGTTCTAACATCCTACTAACATCCTTTCCTCAAGCCACTCATAAACACCTAACATATTCCAGTCTCCTCGGATTATATATTTGAAACAAAGCCTTTGTCAAGTAGTTCATCGAAGAAGTTATAAACTCTTAAGAAACCGTTTATAAATCCCCTACAAAAGCCTTGCAACTTTCGATAGAGTATGATATATTTCGTACAGGGCGGACTCCGCCCGTTCGTCTGGGACTCACCCAAACGGAGCATACGATTACACCACACAATACCATACGGAGGTCCCAAGCTATGTTATCATATATGAATCTAATTGAAGAAATTTCCCTGAACGCCTGGCCCGCCCACATGTCCGAGCTCTACGACGGGTGGCTTTTGCGATTCTCTCACAACTATACCCACCGCACGAACTGCGTCAACCTGATCGCCCCGTCCACCCTTCCGCTGGAAGAAAAAGTGGCTTTCTGCGAAGAAGAATACCGCAACGTGCACACCCCGACGATTTTTAAGATCAGCCCTCTTCTCAACCCCTCGATCGACAAGTTTTTAGAAGAACGCGGCTATGTCGTAGAGCATAAAACCAACGTTATGACCATGCCGCTTGAAAAAGCGAACCCCTGGCAGCCCATCTCCTACGAATACGAGACCTACCAGCGGAATTCCGGACTGCCCTCGCTTGTAACCTATCCGGGTGACGTCATGGTACAGCTGTGCGACACCATCACCGAGGACTGGGTCAGCAACCTCTTCCGCCTGAACGGAACGACGAACCCGACTCATCTGCGCATCGTCCCTGCGATGTACCGCGCAATCCCCAAGGAAACCATTGCCGCAACAGTCGAGCTCGGCGGACGCGTCGTTGCCTGCGGCCTCGGAATCCTCGATCGTTCCCACGTAGGCCTTTATGCTATCTATGTGGATAAAAGCTGCCGCAAAATGCACTTCGGCCGCGCCATCTGCTCGACCATTCTGATCGAAGCCCAGAAGAAAGGCTGCACCCACGCCTACCTGCAATGCGTGGACAAGAACGACATCGCAAGACAGCTGTATGAAAGTCTTGGATTTGAATACCTTTATACATACTGGTTCAGGACCTTATATAATAATAATTAATCGCTTACCGGACTGCGCTGTCCGATCAGGGGCCTTTGTCCCCCGGTTCCAATCCACCCTTTCGCAAGAATCAGGCGTGACCGGCACCGGGTGCACAAAGGCCCCTGATGTTCGTTAAATAAATTCTTCCGCGGCGTCCCCCGCAGTCCCCCTATTCTAAATTCGTGTAACCGATCAGGCTTTCATCCACCGCCTTCGCAGCCTCTCTTCCTTCCCGAATCGCCCACACAACCAGGGACTGTCCTCGTCTCATATCCCCAGCTGCGAACACCTTCGGAACATTGGTCTTATACTGCTCGGCGTCTACATTCGTGCGTCCGTTCAGCTTCACCCCGAACGCATCCGCGACATACTTCTGCGCTCCAAGGAATCCTGCCGCGATCAGCACCAGATCGACTTCCGCCTCATACTCGCTTCCGGCAATCTCGCTCATCATCACGCGGCCGGTCTTCTCATCCTTCTTCGGCTCCAGCTTCACAAGCTTTGCTTTTTTCAGATTCCCGTCCTTGTCTCCGATGAACTCCTTTACCGTACACTGATACACTCTCGGATCCGCACCAAATACGCTGATTGCCTCCTCCTGGCCGTAGTCGGTCTTTAAGACCTTCGGCCACTCCGGCCACGGGTTATTCGCAGCGCGGCATACGGGCGGCTTCGGCATCATTTCCAGCTGAACCACGGACTTCGCACCCTGACGGATTGCGGTACCGACGCAGTCATTTCCCGTGTCGCCGCCGCCGATTACCAGAACCTTTTTCCCTTTCGCATCCACATACGCCTTATCCGCGAACTTCGAATCCAGCAGGCTCTTCGTTACGGATTTCAGATAGTCCACTGCGAAATAGATTCCCTTTAACTCTCTTCCCGGCACCTTAATATCTCTCGGATTCGACGCGCCGCAGGCAAGAATGATACTGTCGTACTCCTTCAACAGCTTTGCCGCCTTCTCCTCCTTTCCGACATCCGCTCCGGTTATGAACTCCACGCCCTCCTCCTTCATGAGTGCAGCCTTTCGCTCGATGATGTGCTTTTCGAGCTTCATGTTCGGGATTCCGTACATCAATAATCCGCCGATCCGATCGGAACGCTCATAGACCGTAACCAGATGGCCGCGTTGATTCAGCTGATCAGCCGCGGCAAGCCCGGCAGGGCCGGAGCCGATTACTGCGACGCGTTTGCCGGTGCGTACCGCCGGAATCCGCGGCTGGATCATTCCGGTCTCGTAGGCATTCTCAATGATTCCGTTCTCGTTCTCTTTGATCGTAACCGGTCTGCCGTTCAGGTTACAGGTGCAGGCCGCCTCACAGGGAGCCGGGCAGACTCTGCTTGTGAACTCCGGAAAATTATTCGTCTTCAGCAGCCGTCTTAACGCCTGCTCTTTGTTGCCGCGGTATAACAGATCGTTCCACTCCGGAATCAGATTGTTCAGCGGACATCCGCTTGCCATTCCGCCGATCATCATTCCGGACTGGCAGAACGGCACGCCGCACTCCATACAGCGCGCGCCCTGCTGCCTGCGCTCCTCCTCGGACATCGGAATATGGAATTCATTGAAATTCCGAATTCTCTCCCCTGGTGTAAGCGCTTCATTTTCTTTTCTTGTATATTCTAAAAAACCGGTGGGCTTTCCCATATCTTCACCAATCCTTTCCAATTATCCAGCATTAATTCTTCCCGTTCTTATTCGCATAAAAGGCCTCAATCTGCGCCTGCTCACTCGAAAGCCCCTTTTCCTCCATCTGCACGATGGTCTGGAGCATTCTGCTGTAATCATGCGGAATGATCTTTTTGAATTTCGGAAGATATTCCATGAAATTGTCAAGGATCTCCTTACCCTTTTCGGAACCCGTGGACTCTACGTGCTCGCGGATCATTTCCTTTAATTCCAGAACGTCATATTTCTCGGTTACGGCTTCCATCGAAACCATTTCCTTGTTGAGCTTCCGATACAGGTCGCTGCGCTCATCCAGCACGTAGGCGATACCGCCGCTCATTCCGGCGGCGAAATTCTTGCCGGTCGGTCCTAAGATAACCGCACGGCCGCCGGTCATGTACTCGCAGCCATGATCGCCGACGCCTTCGACAACTGCCGTCGCACCCGAGTTGCGCACGCAGAACCGCTCGCCCGCAACGCCGCGGATAAAGGCCTTTCCGCTCGTCGCACCGTACAGCGCCACATTTCCGATGATGATGTTCTCTTCGGCCTTGAATATAGTTCCCTTCGGAGGATATACAATCAGCTTGCCGCCGGATAAGCCCTTGCCGAAGTAGTCGTTGGAGTCACCCTCTAACTTTAACGTCAGGCCCTTCGGGATAAATGCTCCGAAGCTCTGGCCGCCGCTTCCCTTTGCGTTGATCACATAGGTGTCCTCCGCCAGGGTCTCGCCGAACTGTCTGGTAATTTCCGAACCAAGAATGGTTCCGAAGGTACGATCGACATTTGTAACCGCTACCTCTACGGTCTTTGACTGCCCTGCCGCCATCGCGCCCTTTAATTTCTTTAAGAGTACCTTTTCATCCGCCGTGTTCTGCAGTGCAAAATCATATACCTGCGCAGGATCAAAGCAGCAATTTCCCGGTTTCTTTCCGGATGCCGCGTTCTCTGACTCTGTTTCTTCTGCCGGCCTTCCCCCTGCAAGAATCGCGGAGAAATCAATCTTCGCCGCTCTTCCCTTCTTCGCATCGTCGCTTACCTTTAACAGATCCGTGCGTCCGACCAGCTCATTTACGGTGCGAATGCCGAGCTTTGCCATATATTCGCGCAATTCCTGCGCGATGAACCGCATAAAGTTCTCAACGTATTCCGGCTTACCTCTGAAATTCTTACGCAGCTGGGGATTCTGGGTTGCAACGCCGACCGGGCAGGTATCCAGGTTGCAGACTCTCATCATCACGCAGCCAAGCGTAATTAACGGAGCCGTTGCGAAGCCGAATTCCTCCGCGCCAAGCAGCGCTGCTACCAGCACATCGCGGCCCGTCATCAGCTTGCCGTCCGTCTCAATTACGACACGGGAACGAAGGCCGTTCATCATCAGGTTCTGATGCGTCTCCGCAAGGCCGAGCTCCCACGGAAGTCCCGCGTTATAGATCGAGTTCCTCGGAGCCGCGCCTGTACCGCCGTCAAAGCCGGAGATCAGAATGACTCCCGCGCCCGCCTTTGCGACGCCGGATGCAACCGTTCCAACGCCTGCCTCGGAGACCAGCTTTACCGAGATTCTGGCATCTTTATTCGAATTCTTCAAATCATAAATTAACTGCGCCAAATCCTCAATCGAATAGATATCGTGGTGCGGAGGCGGGGAGATTAAGCCGACGCCGGGCGTCGAATGCCTCGTCTTTGCAACCCACGGGTATACCTTTCCGCCCGGAAGCTGACCGCCCTCGCCGGGCTTCGCGCCCTGTGCCATCTTGATCTGGATCTCCTTCGCGCTTACCAGGTATTCGCTTGTAACGCCGAACCGTCCGGATGCGACCTGCTTAATCGCAGAACAACGATTCAGTCCGTCCGCACCTATGCGGAGACGCTCTTCGCTCTCGCCGCCCTCGCCGCTGTTCGACTTGCCGCCCAGCCGGTTCATCGCAATCGCGAGGGTCTCATGCGCTTCCTTCGAGATCGAACCATATGACATCGCGCCGGTCTTAAAGCGCTTAACAATCGAATCCACAGGTTCAACCTCATCAATCGGAATTTCCTCCTCGGGGAAGTTAAAATCAAGCAGTCCCCGTAAGTTGATTCCCTTCTCTTCCTCGGTAATCGTCTTTGTATATTCCTTAAATGTCTCATAATTGCCGGTCCATGCCGCCTGCTGCAGCAGGTGAATCGTCTTCGGATTATACAGATGCTCTTCCTTGCCGGAACGGAATTTGTGGCTTCCGCTCGACTCCATCGTAAGATCCACAGTTAACCCGAGCGGATCAAATGCTTTGGAATGTCTCTCATCCACCTGCTTTTCGATATCCTTCATCGTAATGCCGCCGATTCGGCTGACCGTGTCGGGGAAGTATTTTTCAATCACTTCCTTTCCGATCCCGATCGCCTCAAAGATCTTCGAGCCCTGATAGGACTGAATCGTGGATATTCCCATCTTGGAGGCAATCTTTACAATTCCGTGCAGAACGGCGTTGTTGTAGTCGTCAACTGCGGCATAGTAGTCCTTATCCAGCATATGCTGATCAATCAGCTGGTGAATGCAGTCCTGCGCCAGATACGGGTTGACCGCGCACGCGCCGTAGCCGAGCAGGGTTGCAAAATGATGAACTTCTCTCGGCTCCGCGCTCTCTAAGATCATCGCGACTCTCGTGCGCTTCTTTGTCTTAACCAGATGCTGCTGCAGCGCCGATACCGCAAGGAGCGACGGAATTGCAACATGGTTCTCATCGACACCGCGATCAGAGAGAATCAGCACATTTGCACCGTCTCTGTACGCACGATCCGCGTCCACGAACAGGTGATCGATCGCCCGTTCCAGAGATGTATTCTTATAATAAAGAATCGGAATAACCTCTACCTGGAAGCCGTCCACCTTCATGTTCTTAATTTTTAACAGATCCGTGTTCGTGAGAATCGGGTTGCGGATCTTTAATACCTTACAGTTCTCGGCATTTTCCTCTAAGAGGTTGCCGTCCTCTCCGATGTAGACGCTCGTGGAGGTTACGATCTCCTCGCGAATCGCGTCAATCGGCGGGTTGGTAACCTGCGCGAAGAGCTGACGAAAATAGTGAAACAGCGGCGGGTTCTGTCTGGAAAGCACCGGAAGCGGACTGTCCGCGCCCATTGCCGAAACCTGCTCCGCGCCATTTTGCGCCATCGGCAGAATCGAGGTCTTATAATCCTCAAAGGTATAGCCAAAGGCCTTGCACAGGCGAAGTCTCTCCTCTTCCGTATACTCCTCGATTCTCTGGTTCGGAATCTTTAAGTCCTTAAGACTTACCAGGTTGCCGTCCAGCCACTCGCCATAAGGCTTGCGTCTTGCATAGGAAAGCTTCAGATCCTCGTCATCAATCAGCCTTCCCTTTACCGTGTCGACAAGCAGCATCTTTCCGGGATGCAGGCGCTCCTTTTTCACGATCTTCTCCGGCGGAAGCGACAGCACGCCCACCTCGGAGGATAAGATCAGCTGGTCATCGCTTGTAATATAATATCTGGACGGACGTAAGCCGTTGCGGTCAAGTACCGCGCCCATCACGTCTCCATCGGAGAACAGAATGGAGGCCGGGCCATCCCATGGCTCCATCATTGTCGCATAATACTGGTAGAAATCCTTTTTCTCCTGCGCCATGCTCTGGTCATTCTCCCAAGGCTCCGGAATCGTAATCATCACGGCGAGCGGAAGCTCCATTCCGCTCATCACCAGGAATTCCAGCGTATTATCAAGCATAGCAGAGTCCGAACCTTCCGTGTTGACCACCGGAAGTACCTTGTGGAACTCTCCCTTCAGATAGTTAGACTCCATCGTCTCTTCTCGTGCCAGCATCTTGTCGGCATTCCCGCGAATCGTATTAATCTCTCCGTTGTGCACGATAAAACGGTTCGGATGGGCTCTCTGCCAGCTCGGATTGGTGTTCGTGCTGAACCGGGAGTGTACAATCGCAATCGCAGATTCATAATCCGCATCCTGCAGATCCGCAAAGAACAGACGGAGCTGATTTACCAGGAACATTCCCTTATATACAATCGTTCTGCTTGAAAATGATACCACATAGGTGTTATCATTACTTTGTTCAAAGATTCTTCTTGCAATGTAAAGCTTTCTGTCAAAATCCAGTCCCTTATTCACGTTCTTCGGGCGCTTTACAAAACACTGCATAATGCAGGGCATGCATTCCAGTGCCTTATGCCCTATCGTCTCCGGATGAATCGGTACCGTTCTCCATCCAAGGAACGGAATGCCCTCCTTCTGAACAATAATCTCGAACATTTTCTTCGCCTGATTGCGCTTCAGCTCATCCTGAGGAAAGAAAAACATACCGATACCGTAGTCCCTCTCCCCGCCAAGCTCGATTCCAAGCGGTTTAACAGCCTTCGTAAAAAATTTGTGCGAAATCTGCAGCAGGATTCCGACACCGTCTCCGGTCTTTCCTTCCGCGTCCTTACCGGCACGGTGTTCGAGATTCTCTACAATCCCAAGCGCTCCCGCAACCGTAGCATGGCTCTTTCTTCCCTTGATGTCCACAATCGCGCCGATACCGCAGTTATCATGCTCAAATCTCGGATCATACAGCCCTTCCGGGGTTCTCTTTACTTCTTCTGACATACTGTTCTTCATCGACAACTCCTCTTTCCATATTTCTATTCAGGTCCGCGTGAGATTTTCTCACATGCAAAAGAGTCTCGCCTGCGAAACTCTGCGTCAAACGCGGCCGCATACACGGCGTCCTTCCTCTCACGCGAGTGCGCATCCCCCGGAGGGGCTTTTGCGTGATGTCCTTACACGCAAAAAGGGCGCTCTTAACACAGAATAACTGCATTAAGAACACCCTTGTTCCTTCACCATATCATAAAACAGAGACGCCTTGGCGCTCCTATTTGTGTGCATTATAATACGAATTAACAGACAATGCAAGCATTTTTTTTAAAAGCGCTCAAAATCCTCTGGAACATTCTTTCTATTCTTCCAGCTTCTGTTTGATTCCGGCTTTTTCCGTGCATATTTTTCCGTCAAAACAGCCACATTATTCCTGCAGCCGATTGAATTGTATTCAGAAAGGAGAGATACCATGCATTCCGAATATACCGAGACACCTGGGCGCGCGGTAAAACATTTTCCCGGAAAAGATTATCCGCCGGATACCATTCCTGACAAGAAAAAATTCCCGGACGGCGACCCTGCCGCCATTCGCCAGACCTCCTGCTATAAGGATGGGAACCGTGCGGAGCCGGATAATAACATGTTCTTTTTGAATCGGAGCAATCCGTTGAGCAGCAAGGGTAATTAATGTATCCCTGAAATCAGAGCCGGCTTAGGCAAGAAATTCTTCTTAAGCCGGCTCTCTTCGTATCCACCCGCTGTTCCGAGAACCCCGTTCCCGGGAATCCCGCCCCAACCGATTGGCAAATGCAGAATTCTTCTTATTTCTTTTCCTGACCTTATCGTTTCTCTTTTTATATTTATTGTTTTTCAATAAATTATTGTTGACATTCAATATTTCTTGTGTTATGATGATGTCAGAATAGGAAAGGAGGAATCTCTCTTATGAAACTGACCAGACTCGCGCGGTTTACCGGCTGCTTTGTGAATCTTGGATTTTATCTCGGTATTCTGATCTGCGCCGCGGTTCCGCTCATCATATGGAAAGCCGGGGATTGGTTTCCGATATTCCGGGACTATTACTGGCCCATGGTCATTATCTTTCTGCTGTCCGGCATTTTAGGAGTTCTGATCTTCTACGAGCTCAAGAAGATCTTCGGAACCCTTGCTGCCAGAGATCCGTTCGTGGAAGCCAACGTTCTCTCCCTTCGCAGAATGGGCGCGTACAGCTTCTCGATCTGCGTCGTCACAGCGGCAAGGCTGTTCTTTAATATCACGGTGACCATGCTGATACTGATTCTGGTATTTTTCATTGCCGGCCTGTTCTCTCTTGTGCTCTCGCAGGTATTTACACAGGCGGTGCTTTACAAGCAGGAAAATGACCTGACCGTATAAAGGAGGCTGATATGGGAATCGTCATTAATCTTGATGTTATGATGGCCAGGCGCAAAAAGAGCCTGACCGAGCTTGCCGGAGAGGTTGATTTGACCCTTGCCAATCTCTCCATCTTAAAGAATAACAAGGCAAAGGCCGTGCGCTTTACCACACTGGACGCATTGTGCAAAGCGCTTGACTGCCAGCCGGGAGATATTCTGGAATATGTTCCGGACGATGATGCAGCAGAGGAGGATTCTGTTGGCGAGTAATTCGATTGATCAATACTCATCCTCATAACCCAATTTATAACGGAATGATCGCGATACCAGCCCGGGAAGCGGCGTCTGCCGCCCTTCCCCTGGATTCGTGCGCCATATTTTACATAACATATTTTTCCAGCTGCCGGAAGCAGGAACACGAACCGCTTTCGAATACACTACTCTCATCCACGGCAGCTCTGAACAGAAATGGAGGTTCTTTATGTTAGAAAAGATTCGTACCAACTTTACTTTTTTTGGAAGCATCAGCATCCTCTTTGGTATTCTGACTGCCTGCTGCTTTTACAAAGCAGGATTCGGAATCAGCTTTCTTATCTTTACCGCAGGAATCAGCGCCCTGCTTCTGGTAAGCTTACACCGTCTGACCGGAACGCTCAAGCGCTATACTTTCTTTTGTTGCCTTGCCAATGTGCTGCTTGCTGCTTCCACGTTATTCACGGCGAACAGTTTTCTTCGTTTTCTTACTATTACAGGGATTTTAATTCTGTTCGATCTCGCGCTCGTTCACCAGCTGAATGAGGATTTCGGATATACCTTCTTTCAGTTCCTCGGGCATATCATAAGGCTGCCGTTCGGCGCAATCGCTGCTATCGGTTACCCGTTCGTGGATCTGTTCCGCTTTACCTCCCGGACGAGACTGTTCAAAAATGATACCTTCCGCAATATTCTTTTCGGTCTGATTGCTGCGATTCCGATTCTCGGCGTAGTGCTGCTGCTTTTAACGAATGCCGACCAGATTTTTAATCGGCTGGCGGGCGGATTAATCCGAAATTTTGTATTTTCCTCCGACCCGTTCTTCTGCTTTTTGCTGATTCTTGCGGGATTTGTGTTCTGCTATGCGGTTCTCTGCGCGGCCGGAACCATTCCTCAACCTGCCAGTGAGATTTCCGATAGTAAGTCTCAAAAGCTGAACCCTGTCTTCCTTTCCACAATTCTCTCCTGCATTACCTTGGTGTACCTCCTGTTCTGCGGGATTCAGATTCTGTATCTGTTCGCCGGAGGATTATTTACGCTTCCGGAAGAATTCACTTATTCGGAATATGCAAGAAAGGGCTTCTTTGAATTACTGTTCGTCGCGGTGATTAACTTTCTGATTCTGCTCGTGTGCGTCTCGAGGGCGGAGCGCACGAAGCTGATTCGGATCCTGCTGACCGTGATGTCCGGCTGTACCTTTATCATGATTGCCTCGGCAGCCTACCGAATGGGCTTATACGTTGCAAGCTATCACCTGACTATGCTTAGACTCCTGGTATTGTTCTTCCTTGGAATCCTGACCATTCTCATGAGCTGCGCGACTGCCGCGGTGTATCGGGAACAGTTTCCGCTGTTCTTCTGTACCGCAGCCGTGCTTGCGGGCGGCCTGTTCGTTCTGAATCTTGCAAGACCTGACGCACTGATTGCCCGTTATAATATCAGCGCCGTTGCCGAGTATACCGACGATGATGTTCATTATCTGCTGACTCTTTCCGAAGATGCCGCACCGGAGGTGTTCTCGCTGCTAAAGGAGCATCCGGAGCTGTTCGAACAGTATCCGTACCTTATGGATCGCGTAAATCATTCGTATGTTCCGGATATTGAGGAAGCGTATGAGGAAAGAGGAATTCGCGGATTTCACTTCTCGTATTACTGGGCGTATCAGGCGCTGGAGGAATATCTGAGGCCTTCTTTCATGAACTGATGTATTTCACACGGCAGTTCTTAAAGACAGCTCTCCCGTTTTTCAATTTATAACAGGGGCTGTTCCAAATTAGCTTACAACGCTTTGAAACAGTCCCGCCTATCTGCGTCCCGACTGTCGCTTGGTGCCCTTTCCCTTCCCATTCTTTGCCCTCGAACCTTCCGCATGATTCTTCCCGGAATTCACTCCGAAGGTTCTTCCGGAAGCCTTCGGCGCGTTCCTCAGACCGTCCTTTTCCCCTTTCAACTGCCTCGGCCGAATCAGACATTTCTTATCAAAACCAATCAGATCCGTTCTTCCTGCCAGCTGCAGAGCTTCCTTCACCAGCTCATAATTCTTTGGATTCCGATACTGAATCAATGCTCTCTGCATTGCTTTTTCATGCGGAGACTTCGGAACGTAGACCGGCTTCATCGTGCGCGGATCCAGACCGGTGTAGTACATGCAGGTCGAGATGGTAGAGGGTGTCGGGTAGAAATCCTGCACCTGCTCCGGCATGTAGCCGATATCGCGCAGATATTCTGCAAGCCGCACCGCTTCCTTCATCGTCGAGCCCGGATGTGAGGACATCAGGTAGGGAACCACGAATTGATTCTTGCCAAGCTGCTTGTTAATACGCTTGTATTTCTCAATGAATTTCTCATATACGGCGTTCTCAGGCTTGCCCATCATCTGAAGCACCGGATCTGCAACGTGTTCCGGCGCGACTTTGAGCTGCCCGCTCACGTGATGCTCACACAGCTCCCTGAAAAATGTGTCATCCTTATCCGCCACCAGATAATCGAACCGAATACCCGACCGGATGAATACCTTCTTAACCTTCGGAAGCTCCCTGAGCTTACGGAGCAGGGACAGATAATCCTTATGATCAACCCTTAAGTTCCTGCACGGCGTCGGGAACAGACACTGCTTGTTCGGGCAGACGCCCTTGCTCAGCTGCTTCTCGCAGGCCGGATGTCTGAAATTCGCAGTCGGGCCTCCCACATCATTGATATATCCCTTAAAGTTCGGATCGTCAATCAGAAGCTTTGCCTCTGCAAGAATGGACTCATGACTTCTCGTCTGTACAATTCTTCCCTGATGGAATGTCAGCGCGCAGAAGCTGCAGCCGCCAAAGCAGCCGCGGTTCGACACCAGGCTGAATTTGAGCTCCTCGATCGCCGGAATTCCGCCCTTCGCCTCATAGGACGGATGATAATTCCGCATATAGGGAAGCGCGTATACCGCGTCCATCTCTTCCTCAGAAAGCGGCTTTGCCGGTGGATTCTGAACCACGTACTGCTTCTCCTTATATTTTTCAATCAGGCGCTTGCCGGAGAACGGATCGGTGTTGCAGTACTGCACATAAAAGCTCTTCGCAAATGCTTCTTTACTTTCGCAGATTGTCGTATAATCCGGAAGCACGAGCGCGTCGTACACGGATTCCGGATCGCTTGTCTTATACACGGTTCCGTCAATGTAGGTAATGTCCTTCACTGCAAGTCCGGAATCTAAGGCATCCGCGATCTCCACAATCGAACGCTCTCCCATTCCGTAGGAAATCAGATCTGCCTGCGAATCCAGCAGAATCGAACGGCGCACCTTATCGCTCCAGTAATCATAATGGGCCAGACGACGCAGAGACGCCTCGATGCCGCCGATAATAATCGGAGTCGTTCGGTAGACTCTCCGAATCAGATTACAATATACAATCGTCGCGCGATCGGGACGAAGCCCCATCTCCCCGCCCGGCGAATACGCATCAACTGCTCTTCTCTTCTTTGCGACCGAATAGTGATTCACCATCGTATCCATATTGCCGCCGCAGACCAGGAAACCAAGCCTCGGAGTTCCCAGAATCTGAATGCTCTCCTCGGATTTCCAGTCCGGCTGTGCGATAATGCCGACCCGGTAGCCGTGGCTTTCCAGCACGCGGCTGATAATCGCAGGACCAAAGGACGGGTGATCCACATACGCGTCTCCGATCACGTATACGAAGTCACACTGATCCCAGCCCCTCTTTTCCATATCTTCTCTATTTATCGGTAAATAATCATTCATTGCCTGTCCTATCCTTCCTGTCATGATTCTCCGTCCGGCGCTCACAGGCAGTCATCTGCCATCGATCCAGAATTCCCCGCTTTTCCGGCCACTCGGACGGGGCCGCCGCATACGTCACATCATATTCTTCCTTTTTTCGAACCGCTTTCTTTACGGATACAACCTCTGTCAATTCTGCCCTTATCCGGATTCCGGCGCTTTCTTTTTCCGAATTCCATGTCTCCGTAATGACTTCCGCGATCCGGACATCGCATATCCTTTCGTACTCCGGATTCTTATACATCCACCGTTCAAATTTTAACAATGCCTCGAGCAGGAACTGCTCATACACAAAATCCGGATTCCAATCCTTTGCCCCTTTTTCAAACAGGCTCTTTTTCATCTCATAACGGGTACTTTTCATTCCCCGAACGAGCGCGCATATGACAGAGCTGATCACAAATACCGCTCCGGCTGCAATCACTCCGGCTGTTACCGCAAATAACAGGCCGGCCTGAGCCCCTTGTCCTCCGTAAGCCCCAAATCCAATTCCAATCGCTGCCAGCGCAATGATCGCGAACAGGAGTCCGGATCTTGCAAGCAGCATTCGATAAGGCGCAATATAATCCGGAAGCAGCATCGCCCCAACCGCATACTCCTTCTCCTGCTCTTCTCCATTAATTCCGTTCAGCCGAACACACTGCTTCGTTTGCAGACGTCTCCTTCCGTTCAGCCGATATTTCTGCTGCAGCCAGATTCGCTTACGGACAATCTGCAGACTCTGCTCCCTCGTCGTAACCGACCAGACCCGATTCGACGCGTCCCGTCTGGCCGCAGGCCAGATTCGGTTCTCGCAGACCACGCCAAGCGTACTCATCCGCTCCCGTCTCAGCTTCTGTACCTCCGCCCACAGCTCCCCGCCCGGGGCTTCGCCCCCCGTCTGCAGGTACTGCGCCGTCTCCCTGAGCAGATCCAGCTGCAGCCTCTCCGCTGTTCTTCTATCTTTCATAATACGCTCCATTCCTTAAGTATTCCTGTATTGAGCATCTTTTTCTCATTTAGAATAGTAACACAAACCGCATACGATTTCCAGTCCTATTTCCGGTCTGCCCCAAATTCCCATGCGCCTGGAATTCCGAAAAGACTCCCCCTGCTCCCCAGCAGAATCTCCTCCCCCTGACAACTTCAAGTCAAAAACAGCCGAGAGCTCCGCATCACCCCCGCGCGCCCTTTCGAAAGAACCAGGCGCAGCGGAAACGTGGATGCGGAGCTCTCGGGCATCCGTCCATTCTATCCCTCTAATGCTTGATTAATAACTTCAATTCCGATCTTGCAGGCAGCTCGATTCTTCGAATACTCCGCAAGCAAAAATGCATGGCTTGTCTTTTCAATCATATGTACCTCACACGGCCTGCCAAGCTCCGCCATTCTATCATGGAATCGCCTAGAATGCTCCGGATTCACTACATTATCCTCTTCGCCATGAATCAGCACAGCCTCGCAGGTCTTCCCGCATATCTGCTCAAGCGGTGCAAGGAACTTTGCGCGCTCCTCAAAGGACAAGTCTTTGAGTCTCGGATGTACGCTGTCACATGGTACCCTTCCCTGCCATTGATCCTCAAAATGCGTAATCGGATTCACAAGAAACGCCTTTTTGAACGGATAGGTTCTGTCATAATGGAAGGTTGCAAGCGCTCCCGCAAGATGACCGCCTGCGGACTCTCCAAGGAGATAGATCTCCTCGGTATTAATCGCGTATTCCTCCGCATGTTCCATCACATAATCCATCGCATCACAGCAGTCCTCATAGCAATCCAGAATCTCATAATGAGGCGCCTGACCGTTATCTCGGGAGAGACGATAGTCAATGCTTACACTGACAAATCCTCTGTCGGCATAGTATCTTGCAAGATATCCGAGATAATCCCCCTGCCAGTGAGGCTGATCCGGGAATATCATATGACTTGCCCAGCCTCCGCCGTGAACAAAGACAAACAGCGGATACCTATTCTCCCTGTCAAAATCCTTCGGCAAGTAATATCCCAAATAGATCGGCTCACCAAATACCGTCTTATACGCAACTGTTTTGTCCGCCGAATGTCTCGAAATCGCATCGCTCAGATCCAGCTCTCTGTCCTTGAGCTCGTGAACGTTAATCATAACTGCAGCACCTCGTTTCTCATTTTCTATTTTCTCCCATTATACCAGCATGCTGCTCAAAGTCCAATATCAAATTTTTGATTTTTTGATAATTTCATGACATTACATGGTAACCGTTACTTCACATACCTCCCTGTCGGATGTCACGATATTTCCGGCTGCCGTTCCGCCCTTTACACAAATTGATTTTTCGCCCGTTCGTTCCACGGTTATTTTATAAAGCGTATTCTTATATCTTCTCTCCACGGTAAAGTTCCTGATGTCCTCCGGAATGCAGGGCTCAATTCGCAATCCCTCGAATTCGGGGCGGATACCGAGGATATACTGGGAGACTGCATAGTAGTTCCAGGCCGCGGTTCCGGTCAGCCAGGAGTTCTTTGCTTCTCCTGCATTCTTTGCGTCACGCCCCGCAATCATCTGGGAGTAGACATAGGGCTCGGTCCGGTGAATCTCGGAAATATCTTCGAGGTATGACGGAGCAATCTTGCGGTACAGTGCTCCTGCACGGTTTCCATGTCCCAGAACGGTCTCCGCAATCATAATCCACGGATTGTTATGGCAGAAGATTCCCGCGTTCTCCTTATATCCCGGCGGATAGGAGGAAATCTCGCCAAGCTCGGTATGGTATCCGGAATACGGGGGATAGTTGAGCACGATTCCGTATTTGCATTCCAGGTATGTCTCTACGCTTGCAAGTGCTTTCGCGGCTCTTCCGTCCTCCTTGCCGATTCCGGCCATGACACAGAAACCGTTCGATTCGATGAAGATCTTTCCCTCCTCACATTCCTTTGAGCCGATTTTAGCGCCGAATGCATCATACGCCCGAAGGAACCATTCTCCATCCCAGGCATGCGCATTCACCGCTTCGGTCATAGCCGCAGTCTGCTTTCTGATCTCGTCTGCGCGTGCCTCATCTCCGAGCGCTCGATACAGATCCGCGAACTGATTCCCGATAAAGACGAACATTCCCGCGATCATAACGGACTCGGCAACCTTCCCTTCCGCTGTTCCATAAGTCTGGAAGGACTCATCCGGCTCCGTGGAAAAGCAGTTGAGATTCAGGCAGTCATTCCAGTCCGCGCGTCCAATCAGCGGAAGTCCGTGCGGACCGAGGTTATTGGTAACGTGCGCGTAGGAGCGATTTAGATGCCCCAGGAGCGTATCGGTATGATTCGTGTCATTGTCGAACGGAACCTGTTCGTCGAGAATTGCAAAATCGCCCGTCTCTTTGATATACGCAATGGTTCCCAGAATCAGCCACAGCGGATCATCATGAAATCCGGAACCGATCTCATTATTGCCCCGCTTGGTGAGCGGCTGGTACTGATGGTACGCGCTTCCGTCCTCGAACTGGGTCGATGCAATGTCGAGGATTCTCTCTCTTGCCCGCTCCGGAATCTGATGAACAAACCCAAGCAGGTCCTGATTGGAGTCGCGGAACCCCATGCCTCTGCCGATTCCGGACTCGTAATAGGACGCGCTTCTTGACATGTTGAAGGTAACCATACACTGATAGGGATTCCAGATATTGACCATGCGGTCCAACTTCTCATCCCCCGTATTTACGGTATATACCGAAAGCAGTCTGTCCCAGTATACGTCAAGCTCTAATAGCGCTTTCTCACATTTTTCGGAAGTATTGTAGCGTTCGATCAGCGCATGCGCCTTGTCCTTGTTGATAACGTTCGGGGAATCGAACTTTTTGTCCTGCTCGTTCTCTATGTAGCCCAGGTTAAAGATCAATTCTTTTTCCTCATTCGGCAAAAGGGTAAGCTCAATTCGGTGTGACGCAATCGGATACCAGCCGGAGGCAAGTGTATTGCCGGACTGATTCTCATATACCGATTTCGGAGCGTCGAACCCATTAAAGGCTCCAAGGAAGGTGTCCCGATCGGTATCAAACCCGTCAATCTTTGCGTTCACGTGATAGAATGCATAGTGGCTACGGCGTTCTCTGTATTCTGTCTTGTGATAAATCGTCGAGCCTTCCACCTCTACTTCCGCCGTATTCAGAAACACAGAACGCCTGGGATATCAGTATTAATATTTTTACATTCTTATACTTAGATGACTTTTTTATTCTAAATAGACTTTTCGGCATTCCCTGAGGCATCGTAAAACCGTTATTGCGGCGCACAAAAATCCCCGGTGTATCCTCCGGCGCAGCCGCTCTCGCGTCTGCGCCGGTAAGATATCACCGGGGAGCATTATTCCTTCCCTGTTCTGTTCTTCTTTCTGCTTATTGGGTTTGATTCGCTTGCCGTCAGAAACCTATTCCGCTTCCTTCGCAGCCTCCTCAATTACCTTCGCCTGAACATCCGAAGGTGCCTGCTCATAGCGGCTGAACTCATAGGAGTA
>JAGAPO010000095.1 GCA_017623215.1 Lachnospiraceae bacterium
GCAAGTAGCAGGAAATCCGCCGGATACCTGCACATCCCGGAATGTCTTGCAACGGTCACTTCTTTTTCTTCCATCGGCTGGCGCAGCATCTCGACGGCACTCCTGGTGAATTCCGGAAGCTCATCGAGGAACAGAACACCCTTGTGGGCGAGGCTGATCAAGCCCGGCATCGGACGAACGCCTCCCCCTGCCATCGCAATGGGAGTCGTCGTATGATGCGGAGCAAGGAACGGACGCTTTGTAATCAAATATTGTTCCTCTCCAAGCTTACCGGACACGCTGTAGATTTTAGAAATTTCAAGACTTTCCTCCAGGGTAAGCCCCGGCATAATGGTTGGCATCCGACCGGCAATCATAGATTTGCCGGAGCCGGGCGGACCGATTAAAAGCAGGTTATGCATTCCCGCGGCCGCAATCTCCGCGGCCCTTTTTGCAGCCTGCTGCCCGTGAACCTCCGAAAAGTCACCCAAGCCCTGATTTCCGGGTAAAAGAATCAAAGCGTTCGCGTTCCCTTTCTCCGATTCATATTCGCCTCCGCGCAGAATGGATATCATCTGATCCAGCGTCTCAATTCCCACGACCTGAATTCCTTCTATTATCGCCCCTTCCTTCGCATTCTTCTTAGGAACAAGACATCTTAAAAATCCCTGTCGTTTTGCCTCACAGACAATGGGAAGGACGCCCCGGATCGGATTCACACTTCCGTTCAGGCTCAGCTCTCCCGCAAATAAAGTTGTACTCAATAATGTGCCCGGAATCATTCCGAACGCGGCAAGCACCGCCGCTGCGACCGCCAGATCATACGCGGTTCCCTCTTTGCGTATATCAGCCGGCGAAAGATTCACTGTGATTTTCTTAGGGGGCAGACGCCACCCCGAATTCTTTAGCGATATGCGGACCCTCTCCCTCGTCTCCCGAACCTCGGACGCCAGGTATCCGACCATATCAAAACCAGGCAGACCGTCACTGACGTCTGCCTCCGCTCTGACAACCGAGGCTTCAATTCCTGCCACGGCCGCTCCATATGCTTTGCTGAACATAATAACTCTCCTTTCCCGTCTCCAGTCGGGAAAGGCATTCGCAGTACCTGTATCTAAGTATAGCAGGGAACGGCAATCGGGTCAATCTTTTTTTGCCGGCCCCCGCTTTCTGAATTCCTGTATTCGGAATTCCTGCTCTTCGGAATTCCTGCTCTTCGATCTTTTTAGTGATCCTCCAGAATTCTTTTCAATTCCTCCATAAAGGTATTCGCATCCTTGAATTCACGATACACCGATGCAAATCTGACATATGCCACCGTATCAAGCTGTCTTAACTTGTCCATAACCAGCTCGCCGATCTCCCGGCTCTCAATCTCTCTCTCCTCGCGATTAAAGATCGCCGACTCCACCTCGTCAACCAGCTTAATCATCTGATCCGGTGATATTGGCCTTTTATGGCAAGAACGAAATACGCCGGCTTCAATCTTCTCCCGGTCATACATCTCTCTATTGTTATCTTTTTTAATTACGACAAGCGGAATCGCCTCCACCTTCTCATATGTAGTAAAGCGCTTGTTGCATTCATCACACTGTCTTCTCCTGCGGATCGAACTGTTATCATCGGCAGGTCTGGAATCAATTACTCTTGTATTATCTTTTCCACAATATGGACACTTCATATGTTATACCCCTTCTGCCGTATACGGCCTTTCGTATCATTCTTTTACTTCTATTTTCTATTATAGTGGAAGTTTTTCTTCCGGTCAAGTTCTTATCTCCGCTTTTCTTCATATATTAATAGAAAATTCATACGGATGCCAGGGGCAGCCGGAATGCGAGGGATTATGCGAATCTGTGATTTGAGACATAAGGAAGTGATCAACTGCAGGGACGGGGAACGACTCGGTTTTGTCTGTGATATCGAATTCGACATCTGCACCGGATGTGTCATCAGTCTGATCGTCCCCGGTCCCTGCAAAATCTGGGGGATTATCGGAAGAGATCATGAGTTTGTCATCCCCTGGAAATGCATCAGACAGATCGGGAGCGATATTATTCTGGTAGACGTGGAACCGGAACGCATTTTGGTAAAATGTGAGTAGCAAAGCTGCCTCTCCTGAGAAATTGACTCCTTACTCGCGTCAATTTCCGATTCTGCGTTCCCTGTTCGTGATTCCGCGCTCCCTGTTCGAAAAGCAGAACGTTTGTTCTTTACAAATTGCCGCAAATCTGCTATACTATCCTTAAGATTTTCACGGAAGGTTGGGGAGGACTCATGACAGCACAGAGTGTTATTTTTCATGTGGATGTGAACAGCGCTTTTTTAAGCTGGGAAGCAATCTATCGAAGGAATGCGGGTATGACGGATATGGATCTGCGCACCATTCCGTCCGCGGTCGGCGGCGATTCCGAGAAGCGTCACGGAATCATTCTTGCCAAGTCAATTCCGGCCAAGCGCTTTGGAGTCCAGACCGGAGAGCCTGTCATAAAGGCCCTTGAGAAGTGCCCTGAACTGGTACTGGTATCTCCCCACTACCCATATTATGAAGAATGCTCCGGAAAGTTGATGCGACTGCTTTCCGAGTATTCTTCCCTTGTAGTTCCGCTCAGCATTGACGAGGCATTTTTAGATATGAGCGAGTCGGTGGCTCTGTTCGGAGATCCGATGGAGATTGCGCGCAAGATTCGGGAACGCGTGCGGGACGAATTCGGTTTTACGGTGAATATTGGAATCTCTTCGAATAAGTTTCTTGCCAAGATGGCCTCTGATTTTAAGAAGCCTGATCTGTGCCACTCCCTGTTCCCGGAGGAGATTCCCGCGAAGCTCTGGCCGCTTCCGATCCGGGATCTGTACGGAGCAGGACGAGCGACGCAGACTCGCCTCAGTACGCTTGGCCTTAAGACGATCGGAGATGTCGCAGCAACCGATCGGGAGATTCTGAAAGCCCATCTTGGCAAAAGCCACGGCGAGATGATCTGGAAGCACGCGAACGGAATCGACCCGGAACCGCTCGTGCTGGAGGACGGTCCGCTAAAGGGCTACGGCAACAGCATTACCCTTTCCATGGACATCACGGATACGGATATTGCAAGACAGGTTCTGCTTTCTTTAAGCGAAACCGTCGGAGCAAGGCTTCGCGCTGCGAACGTAACCTGTGAACAGGTCACCGTTGAATTAAAAGACGCGGAGTTCGTCCGCCGAACCCATCAGTGCCCTCTTCTTTCGGCTACGAACTCCACGGATATTATTTACCGGACCGCCTGTAAGCTGTTATCTGAATTCTGGCATAATGAGCCGATCCGCCTCCTCGGTATTCGAACCGGACGCATCTCGGAGGAATCGTTCTCTCAGATGAATCTGTTCGATTTTGACGTTCAGAAGTCGGCGAAGTTAGAGAAGCTTGATCGGGCGATCGATTCCATCCGCAGCCGCTTCGGCAATGATGCCGTGAAGCGTGCGAGCTTCCTCTCCCCGGATACCCCGCGCGATCCGGGCGGACGCGATCGCAGAAGCAAGCTGTTCGGCCATACGGAGGATTGATTCAGGACGCCGGGACACCGGTTGCTTAGAAGCCGGATGCTTCCTGCTGTGCATTTAGGAAGTCCTCTATCGCTTTTCTCGCAAGTGCCGGAAGCGAGCCCTGCGCCATCTGCGGACTTCCGCCGCCCCTTCCGGAAAGTGCCTCATTCATGCGCTTTGCAAGAAGCTTCATGTCGGATGGCAGAACCGTCTCTCCGTCCTGCTTTGCGGCAGTAAGAATATATTGCCACCCGTCCGCATCATTTCCGGCGAATATGGCCGCATATCCGCGAACTCTCTGCGCCGCAAGATTTCCAAGGTGGCGCAGGAACTGGGACATCTCTTTTTCTACGAAGCAGACTGCCCGGTCGCTCCCCTCTTCAATCTCGGCCGCCCGATATTCGCAGAGCATTTTATACAGATTGGTCTGCTTTTCCTTCAGTGCGGCCACTTCATCCTTTTGCCGTGACACCGACTTTGCAACTTCATCCTGCTTTGCGGAAAGCAGCACCGAGATATCGCGGACGCTCTCTTCCTTCCTATTATAATCATCCAGCGCAAGGAATCCGCATAACATACTCACCCGAACGCCGCTCTTATATTTTTGAACGCCGGTCAGCTTAATCATTCCGATCTCACCCGTCAGGGATACATGCGGCGCGCAGCACGCACATCGGTCACAATCCGGAATCTCTACGATACGAAGAGCCCCATCAATCTCCTTTTTGCTCCGGTACGGAAGTGCTGCAAGCTCCTCGGACGACGGGTACCACGCCTTAATCGGAAGGTTTAAGACCACCTTCTGATTTGCCTCCCTTTCAATCTCACGCAGCTGTGCTTCGCTTAACATTCCGTTAAAGTCGAGCGTCACCTCTGTGCTTCCCACGTGAAAGCCGACATTATCGTAACCGAATCTGGCGTGTACCAGACCCGACACGATATGCTCTCCCGAGTGCTGCTGCATTGTAACAAATCGCCGCTCCCAGTCAATCCGACCATGTACGGTCTCGCCCTGCTTTAACGCTCTGCATTCGTCTTCCCAGAGAGCTGTATGCCAGATTACTCCCTTTTCTTCCTGCACATCGGTAACTCTAAGCTCTCCTATGTATCCGGTATCCGAAGACTGTCCGCCTCCTTCCGGGAAGAATGCTGTCTTATCCAATACAACCCTGTATCCGCCCGCAAGCTCCTCGCAAACGAGAATCACCGCATCGAATTCTTTCAGGTGGCTGTCCTGTTCGTATAATTTTGTTGTCTGAACCATGGTATCTCTATCCTTTCTCTCGTGCATCGCCTCCCAACCGCGGGAACCTCCTGACCGCGGAACTTTTACACGTTCTGCCCCTCATCTCGCTTCGGCGGCCTGCACTCTCCATGTAATAATCCTCGGATAACATCCGTTCTGACAATTATACCCGTTTTCCGGTATTTTCGCAAGCCTGTCTGAGCGCTCTCTTCTTCCGAAAGTCCGACCTAACATTTGCTTCGAAGCTTTGACCCGTCCTTTTTTCTCCCTTGTTGAGGTACAATAGATAGGTAACACAAAAATAAAAAAGCAAGGATTCACTTTGATATGATATATTGGAGTTGTCGAGAAACCAATGCATCAGAAAGGAGAATCCTTGCATGTCGATTGTATCACAAGAGAAATACTA
>JAGAPO010000096.1 GCA_017623215.1 Lachnospiraceae bacterium
AATAATCCCGGCTGCCACCACATCGTCATCTCCGCCGAGCGGATGACCAGGGGCAAAAAGGACGAGGTCAGGGGCTCCATCCGTCATATCTTCAAGGCGGGCGGCCCGGAGCATCAGTGGACGGCCGACGTCAGCATGTTCGTCCAGGGCACCAGCTCCGTCGAGCATGCCGAGACGGCGGGCCCGAACATCAACTTCTATTACCCCCAGGGGATCACGCTGGAAAACGGCACCGTCGTCACCGACGGTTACGCCATGAACGGCCGGGACTCTCCTCTGAACAATGATTTTTATTAACCGCCAAGTTAACAATCATTATTCTATGGGTGACACTCATTTTTTGCAAATCTGTTATTTGTTACTTAACAGGAATGCTCCGTTTAATTCATATAATCTCCGTTGTAGCTGACCAGGACCGCACTGGTTACGCCGTCCATCTCTGCAAGCTCGTTGATGAAATCCGTATTGTCATCCTTCAGACGAATCTCAAGATTCAGCTCGACTAAGCCCTTCTGTGCCGTCTTGCTCTTTACGATGCAGCGGTCAACCTGCTTGTCAAGGAATTCCTTCGCATCCAGTTCGCTTTCGTGATCCTCGCACTGAAGCACAACGATATACGGATGAACATGGGACTTCTTATTCACAAAGACAAGAAGAATCACACCGATGATAACGCTGCCGATTACCGCTAACGGAATCATACCGGCTGCAAGCACGATACCTGCGGCGATGGACCAGAACAGGAACGCGATATCAAGGGGCTCTTTAATCGCAGTACGGAAACGAACGATGGAAAGAGCGCCGACCATACCAAGCGAAAGAACGACATTGCTGGTGACTGCCAGAATAACGACGGTCGTGATCATGGTCAGGGCAACCAGGGTAACACCGAAGCTGGAAGAATACATGACTCCGGAGAAGGTTTTCTTATAGACAAGAAAGATAAACATGCCGATGCCAAATGCGAGCACCAGGGCAATTACCATATCCAAAATACTTACACTGGTAATGTTCTCGAGAAAGCTGGATTTGAAAATGTCTTGAAATGTCATAATGGTATACTCCTTATTCTTAATTTGGGACTGCGGGGCAGTCCGGGCGGCGAAAGCAGAGGCTGCTTTCTAACCGTATATACGGCAGGCTGCGTATTTGGAAAAGGCGGCGGTGCGCCTGCCGTTCAGCTGCACCGCATCCTGAATAACGGATGGCAAAAACTCGTCCCACTTTACCTCCAGAATGATGGGGGCGTCACCGGCGGGGACAGTTACACAGTCGGGATTCAGAAAATCCGTGCAGTGCATGCCGGTTCGAATGTTATAATCCAGGGTAATGCGTACATGACCCGGGGCGTACACAAAGGGTTCCCGCATATAATCCACAATGGTTCTGGGACGAAGCCCCTGGGAGAGCATCTTGGAATAGAGCTCTTGCACAAGCATACGATCCGAATGCAGCATCCAGTCGAGTTTCCCGTCTGCGATCATCTGTGCCTCCTTGGCGGTCAATCCTGTGGATTCCTTGCTGCACAGGCCGTTCACCTTGCTTTTCTTTTCCAGATGAATCAACGAGGTATCTCCGTTATAATACCGGATTCGAAACTTTTCTCTTTGGTTCACTCCGTCGAGCTTTTCACGCAGGGCTTTGTCGGTAAGATTGTCAAAATAGAGGCTGCGGATAAAATACTTCCCATCGATTGCATGTTCGTCCGGTTTGGCAATGGCCCGAAGCCTCTGACGAATCGCAATCATATCGGAGGCATTGATCTCGTGCTTCCATTCATGACGATAATTCATGGTAATGCTCACTCCTTTCAGTGTCCGTATCTTGCAGCATAAACTTCTCATAGGGAGAAAGCTTACTGGACTGTTACCTAAAGATAGCATAGAAACCTGAATATAATCTGAAAAACGAGCGGGAAAGTGTTAAAAAAGTGTGAATCCGGCGGCAGAATCCGACAATTTGAAAAGAAAGGTAAAAAGTCGGAAAAGTATAAGCCGAGCTTCCTGGAATCTTAAGAAAAATTTCTGCTTTTGCTGTCAGGAAATTTCATTATTTCCGGGTATCATATCCTCATACGAAAAAAGGAGTAAAAAGGACTGCTATGCTGTCCGGAGGCCGGAGCTTCCGGGCGTCAGGAGAAAGGGGGCTATATGGACATCTCGGCGTGGAACAATTATTTGATTCAATACGGGGCCATCGCGGTCTATGTGATTGTTATGCTCGAATACATGAATCTTCCGGGCTTTCCGGCTGGCATCATCATGCCGTTGGCGGGAATCTGGGCGTCGAAGGGAGAGATTAATTTCTTTGCGGCGCTGGGACTGTCGGTGCTCGGAGGGCTGACCGGAAGCCTGATTCTATATGCAATTGGACGATTTGGCGGAAGCGTGCTTCTGGAAAAATATTTGGAAAAGCATCCGAAGCAGAAGGAGGTATTTGACCGGGCACTTGAGAAAATCAGGAAGCACGGGTGCGCGGGCCTGTTCACCGCGAAGCTGATTCCGGTGATTCGGACTGTAATCTCGATTCCGGCAGGAGTGATTCGGATGGAACTGATACGGTATATTGTATTTTCCGCACTTGGAATTACGATCTGGAATCTGGTATTTGTCGGGGCAGGATATCTGTTCGGAGAGACGGTGTTCCAGTATCTTGGCTAAATATTGGGAGTATCTTTGGAAACTCTTTAGAAATACACGGCTGACAGAATGCTGCAAACCATGTATAATTTAAGGAGAAGCAGGAGAAGACGCGCGAATGGCGGCAGCGAAGAAATGACAATGCGCTGGATGGAACAGCGGGTTTTGGGAGACTCCGGAATATGACAAGGAAAGGTATGGACAAGAAGTGGACGCGTATCATATTTTAGTGGTGGAAGACGATAAGGAGATACTGGACGGAATCGGTATCTATTTGAAGAATCAGGGATATACGGTATATAAGGCGGCGAATGGTGTGGAGGGCCTTGAGATGATCGAAAGGGAGACGATTCATCTGGCGATTGTGGATATCATGATGCCGCGGATGGACGGAATTACGATGACAATGCGTCTGCGGGAGAAGTATGATTTCCCGGTAATCATGCTTTCGGCGAAGTCAGAGGACATCGACAAGATTACGGGACTCAATATTGGAGCGGACGATTATGTAACAAAGCCATTTACGCCGATGGAGCTGCTTGCGCGGATCAATTCTCAGCTCAGGCGCTATCAGAAATATCTGGACGTGCTTGGAGAAAAGCAGGAGAAAAAGGGCGTATATGTGATCGGCGGTCTGGAGCTGAACGAGGATACGGTGGAGGTGTTCGTGGACGGAAGGCCGGTTAAGATGACGCCGATTGAATTCAAGATTCTGCATCTGCTTATGAAGAACGCGGGAAAGGTGTTCTCGGCAGAGGAGATCTATGAAAAGGTGTGGAACGAGCGGGCAATTACGACGGATACCATTATGGTGCATGTCAGAAATATCCGGGAAAAGATAGAGATTAATCCCAGAGAACCAAAATATCTGAAGGTGGTGTGGGGCGTTGGATACAAGATTGAAAAGCAATAGGGAAGAGGCTTGGAAGCAGGGAGGTCCGGGAGACGAGCGATCTGGCAGCAGAGCGGCAGGAATTCTGGCGGTGCTGCTGGTGCTTGCGCTTGCCGCAGGAGCAGTATATGCGTCATATCCGTTTGCGTATCGCAAGTATGAGGAGCGCGCTGCGGATTCCGAGGATGACAGATATCTGGCGAACCAGATTTACCGCGGAAATATGGTGCTTTACTGGGAACTGCAGGAGGAGCTTCATAAGGAAAATCTGGAGCCTTCCGAGGTGTTTCTTCCGGGGTATGGACAGGAGACTGAACGGACAGACAGCAGCAAGGAACAGGGGGGCGCACAGACCGACAGCGGAAAGGAACAGGAGGGCGCACAGACGGAGGAGGCCGGCGGCCAGAAGAGTGCTCCGGCAGTGAGCACCGGCGAACAGGAGAACTTCCAGGAGGACAGCGACGAATCTTACATGAGAAGAATCATGAATGAGAGACTGTACGCATGGGAGGCGTATCTGGCAGGACAGCTTTCCAATCTGTATTACTGTATGATTGATCATGAGACGGGAAGTAAGGTCAGCAATTATGAGGATCTGGCAGAGCTGGTGTCGATAAAAACAGAAAAGGACTTAGGTGCGAAGAAGGAACAGTACCGGTACGTGGTTCGGATGAACCTTGACGAGGCGGGGAATCCTTCGATTGCCTTCCTGTACGGAGGAGCTTCCGCGGAATTCCTTTCCTTCTATAAATATAACTCATTTGAAAATAATATCTGGAACGAGGCCGGAGTCTATCATTTCGGCCCGGATTATAAGGAAGCCTTAACGCTACCGTCCGATGTAACGGTTATCTACGCGATTCCGATGCAGTTCGCGGCATCGGATGAGTTATCCTATTATTTTGGATATAGCGGTGCAAGAGATTATGTCAACGCTTCGATAGAGACGGTTGTGGCTGCGGCGTATTTATTCGCAGGGATCTGCGCAGTGCTGCTTCCGTTCCTTCGAAGACTCAGACTGGGAGAAGGACTTGCAGGGCGGATTCCGGGCGAGGCGGCCGGGCTGCTGCTGATCCTTGCAATCGGAATGTTCGATTCGGTTGTGTCATTAGGCTGTACAACCGCGATCGGAAGGCTGGGAGAAGAGCTGTCAGGAATCGGATTTACGGGGTTCTCTGCGGAATGGTTCGGTTTTCTGGTGAACATGGGGTTCATGATGCTGGTATTCGGCGCGGAGTTCCTCGCGGTGCTCAGCCTGCGGGAGATTCTGATCCATCCGATTCAGTATCTGAAGAAGACCCTGCTCGCTCGGTTCTTAACGCTCATTGGAAGGAAAATGAAAAAAGCGTACAGAGCCTTGCTGGACATCGATCTGACCGATCCGACCAACAAGGCCATCTTAAAGATCGTTCTGATTAATTTCTGCGCCCTGGCGCTGATGTGCAGCATCTGGGTATTTGGAATCGGTGTGCTGGCTGCATATTCGATTCTCCTGTTCCTGCTTTTGAAAAAATACGCGGGCGATATCAAGCAGAAATACGCGATTCTGTTAAAGGCGACCAGACAGATGTCCGAGGGCAACCTGAATGTTGTGATCGAGGAAGACCTCGGCCTGTTCAACCCGCTCAAATGCGAACTCGAGGAGATTCAGACCGGATTTAAGAAGGCGGTGGACGAAGAGGTCAAGAGCCAGAACATGAAGACGGAGCTGATTACGAACGTGTCACATGATTTGAAGACGCCTCTGACCGCGATTATCACCTATATCGATCTGATGAAGGACCCGAACCTGTCGGAGGAGGAGCGAAGGCAATATCTGGGCACCCTCGATCGGAAGGCCGCGCGCTTAAAGAACCTGATAGAAGACCTGTTCGAGGTCAGCAAGGCATCGAGCCGCAACGTGACGCTGACCCTGGTGGACGTGGATCTGTGCGCTCTGCTGAAGCAGATTGAATTCGAACTGTCCGATAAGATGGAAGAATCCGGTGTGGAATTCCGGTTCCGTCTGCCGGAGGAAAAGGCGGTTCTGCGGCTCGACAGTCAGAAGACCTACCGGATCTTTGAAAATCTGATTATCAACATCACCAAATATGCCTTGCCCGGAACCAGAGCTTATGTGGATCTGAGCGATCTTGGGGATCGGGTCATGGTGGTGTTAAAGAATATCTCGAAAGATGAGCTGGACTTTGATACCTCCGAGATCACCGAGCGCTTCGTGCGCGGGGACAAATCCCGCAACACGGAGGGCTCCGGCCTCGGCCTTGCAATCGTCAAGAGCTTTACGGAGCTGCAGGGCGGAACGTTTGAGATACTGGCGGACGGGGATCTGTTCAAGGCGGTTGTGTGGTTTTGGAAATAGCGGCTATTCCGGGATGGATGCTTCCTCTTCCTCATAGCCGAGCAGCGGGATATCGACGCTGACGCTCATGGCGCCAAGATACATGTCCTGAGGATTATATACATTCGCAAGGGAGGGATCGGAAAGGAGCATAGCCCATGTTCCGGGGCAGGAATATGCGGGGCTTTACAAATGTCGGGGAATTCGGTATACTTAAGGCCAATGCACGTGAACGTGCGGAAATGGAGGATTATCTTATGAAGAGAGAGACAATTACGGCGCAGAACGCGCCGGCGGCAGTTGGACCTTATGTGCATGCAGTAAAGATGGGTGAGCTCGTGTATACGTCCGGGCAGCTGGGACTTGATCCGGTTACCGGTACGCTTCCGGAGGGCGTTGAGGCGCAGACGGAGCAGGCGATTAAGAATCTTGCGGCTGTGCTTGAGGCGGCCGGATTGACGCTTCAGAATGTGGTGAAGACAACGGTATTCCTTGCCGATATCAATGATTTCGCAAAAGTGAATGCGATTTATGCGAAGTATTTTACCGGTGAGGCTCCGGCAAGATCCTGCGTACAGGCAGCGGCGCTGCCGAAGGGAGGATTGGTGGAGATTGAGGCGATAGCGGGGTGATGGTATTTCGGGTTCTGCAGTGTGCATGGATGAGGAATCCGGAGACAGCGGAGAAGAGAATCCTGACAAAGCAAGATGAGAGATTACTCGCAGATCGAGGAATTAATATGATACAGGATTAAAATTTTTCTTCTTCAAAGTATTGACAAATAAAAAACATGGTGCTATTATCCTTTAACAAGAAATCAAACACGATGACATGGAAGAGTAAGCAATCCCCAAACCTTTGCAGAGAGATGTCGGTTGGTGTAAGACATCAGGATGAATTGCTGAAAATCACCATGGAGTGGCTGCAATAAAATCATTTTGAGAGTAAATGCAGACGGTAACTTCCGTTACAGAGTTAAGGTGTGTTGGCACCTGAGGTGTATCCTGTATGTTCAGGATGAAAAAGAGTGGTACCGCGGAAGGCTGAATTTCAACGCTTTCGTCTCTTTGATTGTTCGTGTATAACAAAGAGGCGAAGGCGTTTTTTGCATCTTTGTTGTATATACATTTGGCCGCCGGCAGTGAGCAATAGCAATCAGAACGCAATATGCACAGCGTAACATTCGATTGGCCGCCGGCGCCGAAAATTTGATTAAAAGGAAGCGATGAAAATGAACACATTAGTTATTGTTCTTATTGCGGCGGTACTTTTAACAGGTGCATATGTTTTGTACGGCCGTTGGCTGGCGAAAAAGTGGGGCATCGATCCCAAGGCAAAAACACCGGCAGTGGAAATGGAGGACGGACAGGATTTCGTCCCGGCAAACGGTTGGACGGTTTTCAGCCACCAATTTTCTTCTATCGCAGGTGCCGGTCCTGTTACCGGTGCGATTCAGGCGGCGGTATTCGGTTGGGTGCCCGTGCTGCTCTGGGTACTGTTCGGCGGAATTTTCTTCGGAGCGGTTACCGATTTCGGCGCTTTGTATGCCAGTGTAAAAAACAAAGGCAAATCGATGGGAATGTTAATCGAACAGTACATCGGAAAGTTAGGCAGAAAATTATTCCTTATATTCTGCTGGCTGTTTACATGGCTTGTAATAGCGGCCTTTGCCGATATGGTAGCAGGAACCTTCAATGCTTTTACCGTAAATGAGGCTGGGGAAGCTGTCTTAGCGGCGGCCGCCAAATCGAACGGTGCTGCGGGCACAATTTCCCTTCTGTTTATGGCGTTTGCTGTTTTATTCGGAGTTATTATCAAAACATTCAAGGTTACAGGCTGGAAAAGCACTGTGCTGGGACTCGTATTTACGGCTGCTGCGTTAGGCCTTGGTATGCTGCTGCCGATTACGTTAGGCAAGGACGCCTGGTCCTACATTACGTTCCTGTATATATTCTTTGCAGCTGTTGTGCCCATGTGGATCTTAAAACAGCCGCGTGATATTATGACGACATATATGTTTGTAGGAATGATAGCAAGTGCCGTTTTAGGTCTGATTGTGGCGCACCCGACAATGAACTTACCGGCTTTTACGGGCTTTACGAACGAAAAGCTCGGTAATCTTTTCCCGATTCTGTTTGTTACGGTTGCCTGCGGTGCGGTTTCCGGCTTCCATAGTCTGGTTTCCTCGGGTACTTCGTCGAAGACAATCAGCAGCGAAAAGGATATGCTTAAGGTTGGCTACGGTGCAATGGTGCTTGAAAGCTTGCTTGCTGTTATCGCTCTTTGCGTTGCAGGTGCTGCGGCGGCAGCGGACGGAACCCCTGCTGTGGGTACGCCTTTCCAGATCTTCTCCAACGGAGTTGCGGGCTTTTTAGAGATGTTTGGAATCCCGGTTTATGTGGCACAGTGCTTTATGACAATGTGCGTATCGGCACTCGCTCTTACCAGTCTGGATGCTGTTGCTCGAATCGGCAGAATGAGCTTCCAGGAACTCTTCAGCGTGGATGATATGGAGAATGCTCCCGTCTGGAGAAAAGTGCTCTGCAATAAATATTTTGCAACCGTCATTACGTTGGCAGCCGCATTTGTACTTACCAAGGTGGGCTATGCAAATATCTGGCCCCTCTTCGGTTCCGCCAATCAGCTGTTATCTGCACTTGTCCTTATTACTCTTTGTGTATTTTTAAAGGTTACGGGTAGAAGCAACAAGATGCTCTTCCCGCCGTTAATTATTATGCTCGGTGTTACCAGCACCGCTCTGGTGCAGCGAACGATCGCACTTGTAAAGGCGATCCATGCAGGAAGCGCTGCCTTTCTGGTGGAAGGCTTACAGCTTATCATTGCTGTCTTGCTGATTACTCTCGGCTTAATTATTGTTGTTCATTCGTTACGGGCCTATTTCAAAGCCAAGACCGGAAAGTAATCCGTGACGGAATCGACAGGATGCGCACGAGCGCGGAAAAGGAATAACATCGTGAAAGCGACCGCGCTCGGCGCAAATCCTGCGCTGTTGGAGTCTATGTTCTATGAAAGAAATATTAAAACCAGTTTTCTTTTATCGATACGGTTCTGTCTTTGAAAATCAGCTTTGCAGTCAATGCAAAAACGATATTGTCGTTCGGCCTGCCGCTCACTCCAAATAAGAGGCCGTATCAAAACGCCTGAATAAAACAACCCGTCCGCTGTCAAAAAGACAAGCTTGATTATTGGCTTGTTGGATTGTACAATATTGTTAGCCACAGTTTTCTTACATGCTTGATTATAGACGGAGTGTGGAGGGGAGAATATGGATGGCTGTATAGAAGTCGGAAAGAGGAAATAAAGATAGAAAGGATGGTTTGGGTATGACTCAGGTATATGATATGATTGTGATTGGTTCTGGTCCTGCTGGGCTGGCGGCAGGGATCTATGCGAAGAGAGCGGAGCTTTCGCTGCTGGTGTTTGAGAAGGAGCCGATGAGCGGCGGGCAGATTGTAAATACCTATGAGGTGGATAATTATCCGGGGCTTCCCGGGATGAACGGGTTTGAACTGGGGATGAAGCTGCGGGAGCATTGTGAGAAGCTAAGCGTGGAGTTCGTGAATGCGGTTGTGAAGGAGTTCGCGGTTACGGATCAGATGGATGGGAAGATAGCTCTTAAAAAAGTTGTGACAGAAGATGGGACAGAGTATCTGGCGAGGACCGTTGTGGCTGCATCCGGGGCGAAGAACCGGCTGCTTGGAGTGCCGGGAGAGAAGGAGTTCACCGGGAAGGGTGTGTCATATTGTGCGACCTGTGATGGGGCATTCTTCAGAAAAAAGACGGTTGCTGTGGTCGGCGGCGGGGATGTTGCGGTTGAGGATGCGATTTTTCTGGCGCGGCTTTGTGGAAAGGTGTTTGTGATCCACAGACGCGATGAGTTCCGCGCAGCTAAGGTGCTTTCTTCGACTCTGCTTGCCTTGGAGAATGTAGAGGTGCTGTGGGATTCCGTTGTGGATGAGGTGGTCGGAGACGAACAGGTAAAGGCGCTGAAGATTTCCAATAAAAAGACCGGAGAGAGCAAGGAGATTGCGGTGGATGGCGTGTTCATCGCGGTTGGCACGATGCCTGTGTCCGAACTGTTCCGCGGAAAGGTCGATATGGATGAGGGCGGTTATCTGATTGCGGACGAGTCTGGAAAGACCAGTGTTCCCGGTGTCTATGCGGCGGGCGATCTGCGTACAAAGCAGTTACGGCAGGTGGTTACCGCTGCAGCGGATGGCGCAAATGCAGTATTTTCCGCAGAAAAGTATCTGGCACTGAATTAGGGAGTCTCCGGCTGAGAATTCGGAGATGAAGCGTGTAAACCTCGGCTGATACGATGGGTAGCTCGAAGCAAACTTGGAATATGGTTAGGAACAGCGGCGGAGTGCGTCAGATGGACGGCTCCGCTGCTTTTTGACGCGCATTAGGCGGAGGATGGGCGGAAATAGCGAAAAATCAGCAAAGAATGAAAGGGGATCTTAAGAATTTTCGGGTTGACAGGCCTGAGGGCGTTTGCTATAATGGACAAGAATTAGTTAACAATTTTGTAACATTTGACAGCATGGGAGGTTTTACGAATGAAATGTTCTGGAGTTTTAAAGACTGCGGCCTGTTTTGCGGCGGCAATTCTTTTTTGGATACAGGCGTCTGAGGCTCAGGCTAAGGATGTTGTAGATATGAATACCGGGATTGCCGGAATGTCGGAGATGATGGATGAGTATTATGAGGCGAGATTCACTTATGACCCGGATTTGTCACCGAGTCAGGTGAATACGGATATGAGTATCGGCGGTACCAGACTGAAAGCAGTATCCCGAATCCCTTCGCCGTATGAGAATCTTGCGATTGCGAATGTTCAGGATTATGTAAATATCCGCAGCGGCCCGTCTACGGATTCCGAGAAGGTTGGTAAGCTTTATCGCGGCTGTGTTGCGGACGTGCTTGCGATTGAGGGAGACTGGGTTAAGATTAGTTCCGGCAAAGTAGAAGAGGGCTATATCAGTAAAGAGTATCTGCTGTTCGGAAGTGAGGCCGAGGAACTGATGGAGGAGGTCTGCACGAAGTACGCGGAGGTTATCTGTACGACTCTGAATGTCAGAGAGGGACAGAGCACCGATACGAAGATTGTGACACAGATTCCGCTTGGTGAGAAGTATATTATCAGAGAAGAGTTCGACGGATGGGCCAAGATCGTGCTGGGTATCGGCGATGAGACCGGTTCCGAGATCTATGGTTATGTGTCGAAGGATTATATTGAGATCAGTTATGATTTTGATTACGCGATCTCGAAACAGGAAGAGGAAGAGCAGCTTGCAAGAGAGGAGGCTGCGAGAAAGGCGGAGCAGGAGCGTCTGGCAGAGCTTGCGAGACAGCAGGCCGCGGCGCAGCAGGCGGCGAACAGTTCCTCCTCCGGCACTTCTGGCAGCAGCTCGTCGAAGAATAATAGCTCCTCGAGTTCTTCCGGTAACTCATCCTCAAGTACGGTGAGTAAGCCGAGCACATCAGCAACCGGACTTGCTCTGGGCAAGGAGATTGCGGAGTATGCGGTTAAGTTCGTCGGCAACCCGTATCAATGGGGCGGAACCAGTCTGACGAATGGTGCGGACTGCTCTGGCTTTGTGTACGCAGTATACAAGCAGTTCGGTTATACGCTTCCGAGAGTATCGCGGGATCAGTCAAAGTCCGCGGGTGTGTGCGAGGTAAAGCCTACGACGGAATACCTGCAGCCGGGTGATTTGATTTTCTACGGGAATTCCTCCGGAAGAGTGGACCATGTCGCGATGTATATCGGCAACGGCAAGGTAGTACATGCAAGTAATTACAAAGAAGGTATTAAGATATCGGCATATAATTACCGAACTCCGATTAATGCAAGACGTATTGTGGAATAAGAGGAAGAAGGCTGTCGGAGAGATCCGTCAGCCTTGTCTTTTCTTCGTCTTTCCTAAGAATAATAACACGAAAGGAACGAGAGCGAATGGCTATTTATTACGATCAGAATATTCAGACCTTTTTTCTGGAAGGCAGGAATCTTTCCTATGTATTTGGAATTAACGAGACGAATTTTGTGGAGCATTATTATTTTGGGGCGCGCATCGGACGCGACGATCTGCGTTATGCGCTCGCGTGCGGAGGAGATTACGCAGAGTCGGCGGTACCGGGCCTGACGAATTCAGCGCGGAATTCGTACAATAACTATGGCGCGGAGCTTTCTACCTATGGCTCCAGCGATTATCATGAGTGCTCTCTTCAGATTATGTTCCCGAACGGAAGCAGACTGAATGAGTTCCTGTATGATTCCCATGAGATTTTGAGCGAGAAGCCGGCCATCACCGGAATGCCGTCATTGAGCGGCGGAGAGACCCTTCGGCTTACGCTGAAGGACAAGAATTCCGAGGTTAAGGTGAATCTTTACTATACGGTGTATGAGGATGTATCGGTCATCTGCCGCCACATGGAAGTGACCAATGCAACTGCGGAGGATCTGAAGCTCCTTCGCGCTTACAGTTTTACGTTAGAGCTGCCCCGCAATAATTATGATGTGCTGACTTTAGAAGGCGCGTGGGCAAGAGAGCGCTATCCGGAGCGTATCCCGATGCATCACGGTGTGGTGTCCGTTGACAGTAAGGCGGGGGCTTCATCAGGAAGACTGAATCCTTTTATGGCGGTGCTGGATCGCAATACCGATGAATACCAGGGAAATGCAATTGGGATCAATCTTGTGTATTCCTCTTCCTACGTGCTGAAGGCAGAAGTGGGTTCCAAGGGAAGCTCCCGTGTTATGGGCGGTATTAATGATTTTGATTTCAGCTGGAAACTTGCGGCCGGTGAGACATTCGAGACGCCGGAGGTTGTTATTGCTTTCTCGGATAATGGGATTAACGCGATGTCCCAGACCTTTCACGACGCATACCGCCGGTACCTGATTCAACCGTCCTATGTAACGGCTCATCGTCCGATTGTGATCAATAACTGGGAAGCGACCTATTTTAACTTTAACAATGAGCGTCTGATGGGGATTATTGATGTTGTGAAAGACAGCGGTATTGATACGTTCGTGCTGGACGACGGCTGGTTTGGAGCACGTTCAAATGATAAGGCCGGTCTGGGTGACTGGGTCGTGAATACAGACAAGCTGCACGGCGGTTTAAAGACGATTATTGATTATTGCCACAATGCGGGCCTTAAGTTCGGTCTGTGGTTCGAGCCGGAGATGGTGAATCCGAACAGTGATCTGTACCGGGCGCATCCGGACTGGGCGATTCATGTTCCAGGGATCGAGCCGTGTCTGGGACGCAACCAGATGGTGCTGGATATTACCCGCGAGGAAGTTCGCGATTATATTGTAGAGGCCGTTTCAAAGATTTTGCGTGAGCATGCGATCGATTATGTAAAGTGGGATTTCAACCGCGTCCTGACCGAGAACTATTCGCTTGGCCTTCCGGCTGACAGGCAGCAGGAGTTCCATCACCGCTACGCACTTGGACTGTATGATCTGTGCGAGCGCCTGGTAAATGGCTTCCCGGAGATATTTTTCGAGGGCTGCGCGGGAGGCGGAGGACGTTTTGATCCTGCGATGCTGCACTATTTCCCGCAGATTTGGACCAGCGACGATACGGATGCGTACATGAGAACACAGATTCAGTATGGTACCTCGATCTGTTATCCGCTTTCGACAATGTCGTGCCATACTTCCATTTGTCCGAATCATCAGACCGGACGTACGACGCCGTTCGCAACCCGTTCGGATATCGCACATCTGGGTGCAACCGGCTATGAGCTGGACACCAAGAAGATGACCGGGGAAGAGATTGCGGAAGTAGCCGGGCAGGTAAAGGCATACCATGAGATGGAAGACCTGGTGCTGAACGGAGACCTGTACCGGATCGAGAATCCATGTGAGTCCAATTATTTTGCGTTCGTACTTGTAGCGAAGGATAAGAGTGAGGCACATATTACCGCATTTCGCACCCTTTGCCGGGCAAATGATGAGGTAAAGCGCATTTATCCGAAGGGACTTGCACCCAATGCGGTGTATGAGATTCGGGAGCTTGGAATAAAGCTCACCGGTTCTACGATTATGCAGGTTGGTCTTGTGCTGCCCAATGCACCGGTGGACTTTAAGACATTTGTCTTCCATCTGAAGAAAGCGGATTAATCGAGCGGCGGATTAAAAAGAAGACCGTACGAAAATCACTCAATAACAATAGCAACAGAACAAATTAAAAGATAAGAAGAAATTACAAGATAAGAAAAAATTACAAGAAAAAGCAGGCTGTGCGTTTCGGGAGTAATCGGTGGAAGCACAGCCTGTTTGAATGCAATTCTCTGAGAAGATATTAGAGTGCACCTTATTTACATGCCAAAACCGCAAGCTGCAGACACCCCATAATACCCTGATCGTCATTCAGGCTTGCCGGTACGATATAATTATCAATATCCGCAAGCTCTTTGGTCTTAATATAACCGTTCAGCAGTTCCTTTACCTTCGCGCGGATCAGCGGGAAGAGCTGCAGCTGGTGCATAACGCCGCCGCCAAGAACAATCTTCTGCGGAGAGAGAACGAGAATGTAATCGACAAGAGCCTGTGCCAGATAGTAAGCCTCAAGCTCCCAGACCTTTTTGTCATCCTTTAATTCAACCGCTTTCCTGCCCCAGCGCGCCTCAATTGCGGGACCTGCCGCAAGACCTTCTAGGCAGTTGGGGTGGAACGGGCATTTTCCTGCAAAGGTATCCTCCGGATGCTTGCTGAGAAGAATATGACCGGCCTCCGAGTGGAGCATACCGTGCAGCAGGTGTCCGTTTGCGATGACACCCATGCCGATGCCGGTGCCGACCGTCAGATAAATACCGCAGTCGATTCCTTTCATGCAGCCAAAGGTCTGCTCGCCAAGCGCTGACCCATTCACATCCGTATCAAATCCAATCGGAATTCGGAGCTCCTTTTCAAATGCCCCTTTCAGGTTATAATTGCCCCAGCCAGGTTTCGGAGTCGTTGTAATATAGCCGTATGTAGGGGAAGCGGGATTCAGATCCACCGGCCCAAAGGAAGCGATACCGAGTGCCTCAATCGGATATTGCTTAAAGTAGACAATTAACTTGGGGATTGTGATCTCCGGAGTCTCTGTGGGAATGGAAATCTGATTATGGATTGCACCGGTCTCATCTCCGACTGCGCAGACCATCTTGGTGCCGCCGGCTTCTAAAGCGCCTAATAACATAAGGTTACCTCCTGGAAAATAGTTTCAGCTTGTATATCGTTCTTACTGTCAGACCACCTTGGCAGGGCAGATCGACAGTCGTTTTCTCTATCATATCCAAAACGCTCCAACAAATCAAGTCCTAATCTGTAAGCCCAATTCGGTTAATTGTATGAATATTAAAAAAATTGTGGAAAAAGTGAAACAATGATTTTGTGGATAAATTTTCTGAAAGTTTGGAGCAATGGACAATTTGAACAAAAACCCCCTGAAAATAGCAGCACTATGGTGAAATGCAGTGGAAAAACAATGTGGATGAGGGAAAAGTTATCCACATTTAAAAATGCTTGATTTTGAGGAAAAGAGAAGTTATACACGAAGTTATCCACATTATCCACAGTGGATGTGGGAGGATTTTCCACGGGATAATTCTTGTCAAGCACGAATGTTTGTTTTGTAATTTGTGTGGAAACGACTCAAAAAAGTGGGTCGGGGCAGTACAGCAAAAAGAAAAATATTGTCGGATTATATGGGTATATTATCTGCAAACAACGGGTAATTTTCAGAATATTAAAAATCGTTGATAAATTTTGTAAATTATGAAAGAAGTATTAAATCTGCGCGACAATTTCATAAATTTGCTTGAATATATGGACAAGGTGTGCTATAATAATATCAGCATAATCATGCATGCGAATAAGACAAGAAGGAGCTGAGGCATATGCGTTATATTATCAGTGGCAAGAATATTGAGGTTACAGAAGGTCTTAAGTCGGCAATTTACGAGAAGATTGGGAAGCTTGAGAAGTATTTTACCCCAGAGACAGAACTTCACATTACCTTGAGTGTAGAGAAGGACAGACAGAAAATCGAGGTAACAATCCCTGTGAAGGGCAGCATCATCCGCGCAGAGTAGGTAAGCAATGATATGTACGTTTCGATTGACTTAGTGGAAGAGATTATAGAGAGACAGCTGAAGAAGTATAAGAACAAATTAATCGATCAGGAGCAGGCTGTGCTGAGCTTCAACCAGGCGTTCATAGAGGATGAGTATGCGGAGGATGATTCCGTTAATATCACGAGGGTGAAGAGATTTGCAGTTAAGCCGATGGATCCGGAAGAAGCGTGCATTCAGATGGAACTTCTCGGACACAGCTTTTATGTATTCCGCAACGCTGACACGGATGAAGTGAATGTTGTGTATAAGAGGAAAGGCAATACCTATGGTTTGATTGAGCCGGAGGTATAAAGGTGTAATTGGAATACGTTGAGAAAAAGGGCTTTTGCAAAGTGGATGAACATCACCCGCGGGGCAAAAGCCCTTTCTTTTTCAGACAATTTGTTCTGCACAAATTTTTTGAAATATTTTCGACATTTTTCCTGATTGTAAAATGCGTTCTGTTCTGTTACAATGAAGACAGATAAGAGCGCATTTATATTATCTGCAATTTCTAATTATGAATCTTTAGAATGTTCTATTCTAATCCGGTCAGATCTTTTTTGGAGGATTTCATGGGAATTTCATCATCGCCTCTTGTCATTACCCGATATTTAATTTATACTGAAAGGAGAAAAGTATGAAGCACGAACACAACCAAATATCTGCTCCTGAGATGCTATGTGAGGAGAAAATGCGCACTGGGGCACCTTACGCTGCGGCAGGGCGTGAAAAAATGTCGTATGCCGATGTGACATATGACATATCCTACGAGGAACTCAAGCGAAGCGCATCCAGAGAGACCCGTGAGGCATTTGAGGCGATCGAAGCGGGAAGAAAGCTCCCGGAGCTTTACTTTGATCGTCCGTTCAAAAAGATCTTTGACGCGGATGAACATCCGGAACGTCTGGAAACTTTGTTTCGTCTGATCTTTGACCGGGAGGAAACTGTGGTCTCCTCTCTGAAGAATGAGATGACCAAGGCCTCCATCTATTCCAAGCAGACGGTTCTTGATCTGCTCTCCAGCTTAAAAAGCGGAGGAATCTTTGAATTGGAGATGCAGGTGGCGGCACAGGAGTTCCTGTCACAGAGGATTGATGTATATTCCTCGGATTTGATTCTGATGCAGTATAGCGTGAATCGTGGAGAACGCAGGGGAGAGATGGATTTCGACGGTATCAGGAAGTCTTATATTGTTGTTCTGATGAAAGAAAGTCCACAGAAATTCAGGGAGAATCCAGCTTTCCTTCACAGGAGACCATCGCAGACTGATACGGGTATCCCGATGGATTCGCTTATCGAAGTGGTCTATATCGAGCTGGACAAATGTCTGAAACAGTGGAAATCCGGCAGTTGCCCGAAAAAGTATCAGACGTTGGCACTCTGGCTTGGAACCATCGCGGATGTGAACGATGAGAAGGTAAAGGCCGCAGCCGACAGAGTGAATGATATAGCATCGATTAGGGAGGAGCTTGCCGTAATGGCAAAGGATAGGAAGGAGCTTTTAACGATGTTATTTGACAAATATGAAAAGGACGTTCGGTATTCTCTGATGCAGCAGGCGAAACGGCAGGGATTTGCAGCCGGAAGAGAAGAAGGCCGGGAAGTAGGGCGCAGAGAGATTCTAAAATCGCAGATTGCCAAAAAACTGGAACGTGGTTTCAAGCCGGAAGAGATAGCGGATGCTTTGGAACAGAATAGCGAAGAGGTTCGGAATTTGATCGAAGAGATAAAAGCCGAATCTGATATAGAAGTCGTTTAAGCTGCGATACGATAAGTCTGACAGAGAAAAAATAAAGATTTTATGCATGTATCGAAAAAATAAGTTGAATAGTCAGGCATGAAATGTTACAATATAGAGTACGGGAACCGTCTTTATGCGCTGCTGTGCGCTTACAAGACGGATGGTGAGAGGAAAAAAGAGATATAACGATGCGTCCGCGGCAATCTTCGGGCGCTGTTGTCATAGCAGAAAAAGAAGTTCTAAGGCGCCATAAGATATCTCATAATAATGTCTGTGGCGCAGAGCTTTTCGTATACGTATTTGTGCCTTGCAGTACAAATGCGCGGTTTAACCTTTATTAAGAAGTAGTCAGGAGTGAGAAAGACATGGGACTAATTAAAAAGATATTTGGAACACACAGTGAGCGGGAATTAAAGCTAATCTATCCGATCGTTGACAGGATTGAGGCTCTGGAGCCAGAGATGATAAAGCTGACGGACGCAGAGCTGCGCGCCAAGACCGACGAGTTCAAGGGCCGTCTCGCGATGGGCGAGACGCTGGATGATCTGATGGTAGAGGCATACGCAGTTGTGCGTGAGGCGGCAAAGCGTGTGCTGGGGCAGAGACATTTCCGAGTACAGCTGGTCGGCGGCGTCATTCTGCACCAGGGCCGTATCAGTGAGATGCGTACCGGTGAAGGTAAGACGCTGGTATCGACGCTCCCGGCTTATTTGAACGCGCTGGAGGGAAAGGGCGTCCATATCGTTACGGTCAACGACTACCTGGCGAAGCGTGACTCGGAGTGGATGGGTAAGATTCATGAATTCCTTGGACTGAGTGTCGGCTGTATTTTGAACAGCATGGATAATGACCAGAGAAGAGAGGCTTACGCGTGCGATATCACATATGGTACGAATAATGAGTTCGGTTTTGACTATCTGCGTGACAACATGGTGATTTACAAGGAACAGCTCGTTATGAGGGGCCTGCACTTCGCAGTGATCGATGAGGTTGACTCGGTATTAATTGATGAGGCGAGAACGCCGTTAATTATATCGGGGCAGAGCGGCAAGTCGACCAGATTGTATGAGGCCTGCGATATTCTCGCAAAGCAGATGAAGCGAGGTACTGCGACTGAGCTGACCAAGATGTCCGCGATTATGGGTGAGGATACCGAGGAGACCGGTGAGTTCGTTGTGAATGAGAAGGACAAGAACGTCAACCTGACCGAAGAAGGTGTCAAGAGAGTGGAGCAGTTCTTCCGCATTGAGAATCTTGCGGATCCGGAGAACCTTGAGATTCAGCACAATATTATCCTTGCACTGCGTGCGAATTATCTGATGGCGAAGGATAAGGATTACGTGGTAAAGGATGACGAGATATTAATTGTTGATGATTTTACCGGACGTATTATGCCGGGAAGACGCTATTCGGACGGTCTGCATCAGGCGATTGAGGCGAAGGAGCATGTAAAGGTCAAGAGAGAGAGCAAGACTCTTGCGACAATCACGTTCCAGAACTTCTTCAATAAATATGATAAGAAATGCGGTATGACCGGTACGGCTCTGACTGAGGAGAAGGAGTTCCGTGAGATTTACGGAATGGATGTTATCGAGGTTCCGACGAACCTGCCGGTTCAGAGAAAAGATCTGGATGACGCAGTATACCGTACCAAGAGAGAGAAGCTGAACGCGGTTGTGAATGCGATTATTGAGGCACACGCGAAGGGACAGCCTGTTCTGGTTGGTACTATTACAATTGAGGCATCCGAGGAACTGAGCATGCTCTTGAAGAAGAGAAATGTTCCGCATAAGGTACTTAACGCGAAGTTCCACGAGCTGGAGGCAGAGATCGTTGCGGATGCCGGCCAGATGGGTGCGGTTACGATTGCGACGAATATGGCCGGCCGTGGTACGGATATTAAGCTCGGCGAAGGCGTGAAGGAGCTTGGAGGCTTAAAGATTATCGGTACGGAGCGACATGAGTCGAGACGTATCGACAACCAGCTGCGCGGACGTGCCGGACGTCAGGGAGATCCGGGTGAGTCCCGTTTCTACATTTCGCTGGAAGACGACCTGATGCGTCTGTTTGGTTCTGAGAAGCTGATGGATATGTTCAAGACCCTGGGGCTGGAAGAGGGTGAGCAGATTGAGCACAAGATGCTCAGCGGCGCAATCGAGAAGGCGCAGAAGAAGATTGAGAACAACAACTTTGGAATCCGTAAGAACCTGCTGGAATATGACCAGGTGAACAATGAGCAGAGAGAGGTCATTTACGCCGAAAGAAGAAAGGTACTGGACGGCGAGAATATGCGCGATTCCATCTTCAAGATGATTACAGAGACTGTTGAGGGCTGTGTAAACGGTTGCATCAGCGACGAACAGCTCCCGGAGGAGTGGGATCTGGACGAACTGAATAATCTGCTGATTCCGATTATTCCGATAAAGCCTGTGGAGCTTTCGGACGATCAGAAGAAGCATATGAAGAAGAACGAGCTGATTCAGAATCTGAAGGAAGAGGCTGTGAAGTTCTACGAGGAGAAGGAAGCCGAGTTCCCGGAGAAGGAGCATCTGCGCGAGGTTGAGCGCGTGATTCTGCTTCGTGTGATTGACAGAAAGTGGATGGACCACATTGACGACATGGATCAGCTGCGCCAGGGTATCGGCCTGCAGGCGTATGGCCAGAGAGATCCGCTGACCGAGTACAAGTTCATGGGATTTGAGATGTTCGACGCCATGATTGCCTCGATCCGCGAGGATACCGTTCGTGCTCTCATGCATGTCCGCATTGAGCAGAAGGTAGAGAGAGAAGAGGTTGCGAAGGTAACCGGTACGAACAAGGATGATACCGTAGCCAAGGCGCCGGTCAAGAGAACGGCGAAGAAGGTTCTGCCCAACGATCCCTGCCCGTGCGGAAGCGGTAAAAAGTATAAGTTCTGCTGCGGAAGGAATGCGTAGTGGAAAACGGTTGAACGGCTTCTGTGCCGGCAGACGGCGGCAGGAGCGTTCAGATATAGTTATCTAATCATTATAACGCTATGAAAGAGGTGATTTTGTGGTTGAGTTAGACCAGTTCAAGTACACACTTGGAACATACGAGAAACCATTAATCGAAGTGGGGGATTCACTTTGACCTCGCTAATAAGCAGGCAAGGGTAGAAGAATTAGAGCGCATCATGGAGGAGCCCGGTTTTTGGGACTCCGCAGAGAAATCGCAGAATGATGTGAAGGAATTAAAACGATTAAAGGACATTATTGCAGAATACAATGGTCTGAAGCAGGAGTATGAGGACATCGGAACCCTGATTGAGATGGGTTACGAGGAGAATGATGCTTCGCTGATACCGGAGATTCAGGAAGAGCTGGATCATTTCGTTGAGGATTTCGAAAGGCTGAGGCTGGATACGCTTCTGTCCGGTGAGTATGATGGTGAGAACGCGATCGTAACGCTGCACGCGGGTGCAGGTGGAACAGAGAGCTGTGACTGGGCCGGAATGCTCTGCCGTATGTACCAGAGATGGGCAGACAAAAAGGGATTTACGGTTGAGACGCTTGACTATCTGGAAGGTGACGAGGCGGGAATCAAGTCCGTTACGCTCCAGATCAATGGGGTCAACGCCTACGGTTATCTGAAATCCGAGCGCGGCGTACACCGTCTGGTTCGTATTTCTCCGTTCAACGCGGCGGGCAAGCGTCAGACCTCGTTCGTATCCTGCGATGTGATGCCGGATATCGAGGAGGATCTCGATGTCGAGATCGCGGATGAGGACATCCGAATCGACGTATTCCGTTCGAGCGGTGCGGGCGGTCAGAAGGTTAACAAGACCTCCTCGGCGATTCGTATCACGCACCTTCCGACCGGAATCGTGGTGCAGTGTCAGAACGAGCGTTCACAGTACCAGAACAAGGATAAGGCAATGCAGATGTTAAAGGCAAAGCTGTATCTGATTAAGCAGCAGGAGAATCAGGAGAAGGAGTCGGGTCTCCGCGGTGAGGTAAGAGATATTAACTTTGGCAACCAGATTCGTTCCTATGTGCTGCAGCCTTATACGATGGTAAAGGATCACAGAACCGGATGTGAAGTCGGCAACGCGCAGAGCGTGCTTGACGGCAATCTGGATCCGTTCATTAACGCTTATCTGAAGTGGCAGAGCATTGGCGGAAAGCCGGCTGAGGAAGTGTAGAACGCGAGAAGATCAGGTATTGCAGCTGCAGAACATTTTCGATGAGACAATACAATAGGTGGATAGAAGACGGTGCGGATCATTTGGTGAACGCCGATAAGGAAGTATTGAGAACAAACTTGAATAAACTATTTCAAACCGCCGTTTGTATCTGTTCGCACAAGATCGTCATTGCATGGTAGTTTTGTGCGTCAATAAAAATAAAAAGCCGATAATCCACGCTCAATGGCTGTGGGTTATCGGCCCTGCATCTTTGCGGCTGGATCTGTGATGAATGGTATCATCCCGAATTTTATTTTGTGTTTTGCTTCTACGGATTGGACACAATATCCACTGAGTATTTTCAACGCAATGTCCGTATCGTCACACTCCGCTTAACTTGAAAACTGCCTGCTCACAATTTGGCTGAAAAAATATATCCTTGCCGTGATTGTTTTCATAGATAAAATCATTCAAAGGTTTACTGGTGTATTTTGAAAAATCTCCATAAATCGCAAATCGAACACCATAGTTAATAAATTTTTGGAGAATTTCTCCAGCCAAGCAAGTGCTTAAAACGAAAAAGTCATTGATAATAGCTTCTTTATTTAGGGAGATATTGCTGCAACCTGCCGTTACATTGTTATGCTCTCTTATTTCAATTTTCATACTTTCCTCCTAATCATTCGTATATATCCTCAACTAAGCAGTCAACCATATAGTCAAAAACAGCGATATGGTCATAGGGCAACGTATCCTTGTTTTTAATATTCATTATTAAGGCATAGATAATCGAAATTGCCATATTCTTATCAACCTTAAATTGTAGGTGCGGTTGGTTCAAAAACAACAGTTGATTTCTATTGTTCGACTGTTGAATTTTTTTGCAACTGCTGGTCTGATATGTTGTTTGTAAGAAATGTAAAATCCGCACTATCTGATTGATACAGAAAATTATTCTTGTCGTATTCCCGATATACTAATTTTAGTCCTTCAGCAACACCGTCTTTGTTGTTATGCTTTTCCATAATCTGCGAAGCGGCAGCATATAATTTCTTCTTGTGCGGAACATAGGACCTCGCACAAGAAATCTTCCTTTGACTCAAAGAAAAGATAAAGAGCACCTTTGGATATGGCTGCCTGCTGACACAATTCATCTATGCTCGTTTTCTTATATCCATATTTCGTCCAACTTTGTTTACAGGATTCTATTAGTTTGCTCCTAATTCGTTCCCGTTCCTATTCCGAAAAACTTCTTGCCATAATGTCCTCATACTCTATGACTGAAAACATTTTAAGTCATAGCTATTGTAAATTTTTCTCTCGCAATGTCAATAGAAATTGAAAATCGTATAAAAGAAATTGAAAAAATTTCACGCAGCCTTTGGCAAAACCGTCCTTTACATGGTTGTAGGCAGTGAACGAAAAAGAGGGTTTGAGACACTTCCAAACAAGCAAAATGCGCAGGAGAATTACCGTATCTTTCCAAATACACAGCCTGCAGTTATTGAAGAACAAGTATTTAAGCGAGCACAGGAATTAGGGGTAAACAAACGTCGCCACGCCAAACAAGCGGAACGGCAGGGATTATTCTCTGGACTATTGTGCTGTGCCAATTGTGGAAGTAAACTGCACTATGCACTTCATCAGAGAAGAAATCTTAAAATTGTTTGTCCGACCGAGAATTTTTGATGTAACGGCAATGCTTTCTGATGATACACAGGGTTTTCAGAGCATGGTATATCAGCAGAGATTTGTGGGAGCGGAAAAACCAGTAAAACAGGGGAAAAAGAATTGGAACAGGCAAGAAAACGGAGTGACGGTCCGGGAATCCGCGGCGGCAGATGCGTCGCAGTCTGCCCTAAGCATCATATTGCCTCCTGCAGCGATATGATCTTTACGCGAGAAGGCTGCACCCGCGGCGGCAAATGTGCTGAGGTCTCCTCCAATGCAGGAAAGAGATAACAAATTAAAATCAGCAAAATGGGTCGGTGGTTCCCTGTGAGTGGGATGCGTGTTACGTGTCTGACTTGCTTGGGACTATTTGTATGTTAGGGATGGCTGCGGGGCGTCTAAGCTCTGTTAATCAGGAAAAATGACAGTTGTGGAAAGAATTATAAAAACATATGTTCGAAAATACTTGCGTTTGGATGGGGAATGTGATATACTGGAGAGCGAAAAAGGAAGAGCGGGGGCATGAGCTTGCAACACCCTGTGCGGTGAATTGAGAATTAGCTGTTTGCAGAACAATATTTTATTGAACCAATAAAGAATTGGAGAAACTGGAATAGTAGATGCAGTCATAAAGGAGGAGCTTTCATGGATCATTTTGAATTAGTATCGGAATACTCTCCTACCGGCGATCAGCCCGAGGCAATTGAGGCTCTGGTCAAGGGATTTAAAGAAGGGAATCAATTTCAGACATTACTTGGAGTTACCGGTTCCGGTAAGACCTTTACAATGGCGAATGTGATCCAGAGACTGAACAAGCCGACTCTGGTGATTGCCCATAATAAGACCCTGGCGGCGCAGCTGTACGGGGAATTCAAGGAATTCTTTCCGAATAACGCGGTAGAATATTTTGTCAGCTATTACGATTATTACCAACCAGAGGCCTACGTCCCTTCAACGGACACTTATATTGAGAAGGATTCCGCCATCAATGATGAGATTGATAAGCTGCGCCATTCCGCGACCGCGGCGTTAACGGAGCGGAAGGATGTTATCATTGTAGCCAGCGTTTCCTGCATCTATGGATTAGGAAGCCCTATTGATTACCAGAATATGACGGTTTCCCTGCGGCCCGGGATGCAGAAGGACAGGGATGATGTGCTGCGTCAGCTGATCAGCCTGCAGTATACGAGGAACGAGATGGATTTTAAGCGCGGTACCTTCCGGGTTCACGGGGATGTACTTGAGATTTTCCCGGTTGCGTCCGCTGACCGTGCGGTTCGTGTGGAATTCTTCGGGGACGAGGTAGATCGAATCACGGAGATCGATGTGCTGACCGGCGAAGTGAAGTGTACGCTGGAACATACCGTTATCTTCCCGGCGTCTCACTATGTGGTGTCGCAGGAGCGGATGAATACGGCGCTGCGCGACATTGAAGACGAGATGATCGAACGGGTGAAGTATTTTAAGTCGGAAGGCAAGCTGATTGAGGCGCAGAGAATATCAGAGCGAACGAATTTTGATATTGAGATGCTGCGGGAGACGGGATTTTGCTCGGGGATTGAGAACTACTCCATGCATTTGTCGGGGCTGAAGCCGGGAGCGACGCCGCATACGCTGTTAGACTATTTCCCGGATGATTTCCTGATTATCGTGGACGAGTCCCATATTACGATTCCGCAGGTGCGCGGAATGTACGCGGGCGATCAGTCCAGAAAGACGACGTTAGTGGACTACGGATTTCGCCTTCCGTCGGCGAAGGATAATCGGCCGCTGAACTTTGAAGAATTTGAGAGTAAGATTGATCAGATGCTCTTTGTATCCGCGACTCCGAATGTGTATGAGAAGGAGCATGAGCTGCTGCGGGTGGAACAGATTATCCGTCCGACCGGACTTTTGGATCCGCTGATTGATGTGCGTCCGGTTGAGGGACAGGTCGATGACCTGGTCGGAGAGGTGAATAAGGAGACTGCGAAGAAGAATAAGGTGCTGGTCACGACGTTAACGAAGCGAATGGCCGAGGATCTGACGGATTACATGCGGGAAGTCGGCATCCGGGTCAAGTACCTCCACTCCGACATTGACACGCTGGAGCGAGCCGAGATTATCCGGGATATGCGAATGGATGTATTTGACGTGCTGGTCGGAATTAACCTTCTGCGAGAAGGACTGGATATCCCGGAGATCAGTCTGGTTGCGATCCTGGATGCAGACAAGGAAGGCTTTCTGCGTTCCGAGACCTCGCTGATTCAGACGGTCGGCCGTGCGGCGCGTAACGCAGAGGGACATGTTATCATGTATGCGGATACGATTACGGATTCGATGGAGCGCGCAATCTATGAGACGAACCGAAGAAGACAGATCCAGAATCAGTATAACGAAGCACATGGAATCACGCCGACGACGATTAAGAAGAAGGTCAGAGAACTGATCAGTATCTCGAAGAAGGCCGAGGCGGACGCTTACCGCATGGACAAGAAGGATATGGAGTCCATGACGAGGAAAGAGCTGGAGGCCGAGAGCAGGAAGCTGACCAAGCAGATGCAGCAGGCGGCTGCGGAACTGAATTTCGAGCTTGCGGCAGAGCTGCGAGACCGATTGATTGAGCTGAAGAAGCATTTGAATGAATTAAAAGAATGAAAGAGGATAACAGACATGAGTGAACGAATCAGAATGGCAGAAAGCGAGGATGCGAAGCGCAAATACATCCGGATCCGCGGTGCCAGAGTGCATAATTTGAAGGGTGTGGATGTGGATATTCCGAGGGACGAGTTTGTTGTACTGACCGGGTTAAGCGGATCGGGCAAATCCTCCCTTGCCTTTGACACAATTTATGCGGAGGGGCAGCGCCGATATATGGAGTCACTTTCCTCGTATGCGAGGCAGTTCCTTGGAATGATGGAGAAGCCGGATGTGGACAGCATTGATGGACTTCCTCCGGCGATATCAATTGATCAGAAGTCCACGAACCGCAATCCGCGTTCGACAGTTGGAACTGTAACGGAGATCTACGATTACTATAGATTACTATACGCAAGAGTCGGAATCCCACATTGTCCGAAGTGCGGCAAGGAGATTAAGAAGCAGACGGTCGATCAGATGGTGGACGAGCTGATGCGGCTGCCCGAGAGAACCAGGATTCAGCTGCTTGCACCGGTGGTAAGAGGGCGTAAGGGTGAGCACGTGAAGATATTTGAGCAGGCGAAGAGAAGCGGCTACGTGCGCGTCAGAGTGGACGGGAACCTGTATGAGCTTTCAGAAGAGATTAAGCTTGAGAAGAACAAGAAGCATAATATTGAGATTATTATTGACCGCCTGGTTATTAAAGAAGGAATCGAGAAGCGGCTGTCCGACTCAATTGAGAGCGTGATGAAGCTGACGGACGGACTGCTTGTCGTGGATGTAATAGACGGGGAGCAGCTGACGTTCAGCCAGAGCTTTTCCTGTCCGGACTGTGGCGTCAGCATCGAAGAGCTGGAGCCGCGTTCGTTCTCCTTTAATAATCCGTTCGGTGCCTGCCCGGAATGTCACGGCTTAGGCTTCCGCATGGAATTCGCGCAGGAGCTGCTGATACCGGATACGTCCCTCAGCATTGCGGACGGCGCGATCGCGGTAACGGGCTGGCAGTCCGTTGTGGATAAGACAAGCTATACGAGATGCACGATGGAAGCGCTGGCAGCGGAGTACGGCTTTGATCTGCATACTCCGTTCCAGGATTATCCGGAGCATATCCAGAACCTGATATGGCACGGAACGGGCGGAAAGAGCGTGAAGGTACGATATAAGGGCCAGAGAGGCGAGGGCGTATACGATGTTGCATTTGATGGCCTGATTCGGAACGTAGAGCGGAGATATCGTGAGACTGCCTCGGACATCTCGAAGCAGGAATACGAGACCTTTATGAAGACGACTCCCTGTACGGAATGCGGCGGAAGAAGGCTGAAGCCGGAGGCATTGGCTGTGACGGTGGGCGGTAAGAATATTGCCGAGCTGACCGAGCTTCCGATTCGGGAGCTTGCGGACTTTATGAACAATCTGACTCTGACACCGATTCAGCTTCAGATTGGCGCATTAATCTTAAAAGAGATTCGGGCAAGGCTTGGGTTCCTCGTGGATGTCGGTCTGGAATACCTGACGCTGGCACGTGCGACCGGCTCCCTTTCAGGCGGCGAGGCCCAGCGAATCCGCCTTGCAACCCAGATTGGATCCGGCCTGGTAGGCGTTGCCTATATTCTGGACGAGCCCAGCATCGGTCTGCACCAGCGGGATAACGATAAGTTATTGAAGACCCTCAAGAACCTGCGCGACCTTGGGAATACCCTGATTGTGGTCGAGCATGATGAGGACACAATGCTTGCAGCCGATATGGTAGTGGACATCGGACCGGGAGCGGGCGAGCACGGCGGAAAGCTTGTAGCGCAGGGAACTGCGGAAGAGATTATGAAGGTGCCGGAATCCATTACAGGCGCGTATCTGAGCGGACGAAAGCGAATTCCGGTACCGAAGGAGCGCAAGAAGCCGACGGCCTATCTGACCGTAAAAGGTGCAAAAGAGAATAACCTCAAGAACATTGATGTGGATATCCCGCTTGGCGTGATGACATGCGTCACCGGTGTGTCCGGATCCGGCAAGAGCTCCCTGATTACTGAGGTGTTATATAAGCGCCTTGCGAGAGATTTGAACCGCGCAAGATGTATCCCCGGCAAGCATGACGACATCCTGGGAATGGAGAATCTGGACAAGGTAATTGATATCGACCAGTCTCCGATTGGAAGAACCCCACGTTCGAATCCGGCGACTTATACCGGGGTGTTCGATCAGATTCGTGACCTGTTCGCAACCACACAGGACGCGAAGATGAAGGGGTATTCCAAGGGCCGCTTTAGCTTTAATGTGAAGGGCGGCCGATGTGAGGCCTGCGGCGGTGACGGAATCCTGAAGATAGAGATGAACTTCCTGCCGGACATCTACGTACCCTGCGAGGTCTGCGGCGGCAAGCGCTACAACCGTGACACCCTTGATGTGAAATACAAGGGCAAGAGTATTTACGATGTCCTTGAGATGACCGTCGAAGAGGCACTTGGCTTCTTCGAAAATGTACCTTCGATTCGCAGAAAGATCGAGACCCTGAACGATGTCGGACTGTCCTACCTGAAATTAGGTCACCCGTCCACCTCGCTGTCCGGCGGTGAGGCGCAGCGCATTAAGCTTGCAACCGAGCTCAGCAGACGCAGCACAGGCAAGACGATCTATATTCTGGATGAGCCGACAACCGGCCTGCATTTCGCAGATGTACACAAATTGATTGATATTCTGCACCGTCTGGCTGAGGGCGGCAATACGGTGGTAGTCATCGAGCATAACCTGGATGTCATCAAGACGGCGGATTATATTATCGACATCGGACCGGAAGGCGGCGACAGAGGAGGTACTGTTATTGCACAGGGAACTCCGGAAGAAGTGGCGGTGTGCCCGCAGTCTTATACAGGGCAGTACGTGAAGAGATATTTATAGATATGCAGAAAGGGCATTTGGATGAGCGAGAATTTTTTTGCAATGATGTCAAGAATGAAATATATTGAGCGCTGGGCGCTGATGCGGAACTCGTATGCGGAGAATATCAGCGAGCATTCCCTCGAGACCGCTATGCTTGCGCATGCTCTCGCAGTCATCGGCAACCGGCGGCTCGGCAAGCACTACGATGCCGAGAAGGCTGCGCTGATCGCAATATACCACGATTCGACTGAGATCATAACCGGCGATATGCCGACCCCGGTCAAATATTGCAACCGCAGACTCCAGGGAGCATTCAAGGAGGTGGAGGAGCACGCTGCACGGCAGCTCCTTGCCATGATTCCGGAAGATCTGCGGGAGGATTATGAGAGCATTTTCTTTGCAAAGGAGGGCGAGGAGGATGTATGGAAGCTGGTGAAAGCCGCAGATAAGCTTTCTGCTTTAATCAAATGCATTGAAGAAGCAAAGGCAGGGAATACCGAATTCACCAGCGCAAAAGAATCCATTGGAAATGCGCTGATGAGCATGAATTTGGAAGAGGTACGCATCTTCCGAGATACCTTTATGGCGGGGTATTATAAGACCCTGGATGAGCTGCAGAGAAGGGATAACGAGTCATCTTATAAGGATTGATAGGAAAAAACGTAAATATTCTGTCGTTTAGTGTGCAGAATGCTGAAAGTGAAAAAAAGTAACGATTAGATACTGGAAAACTGGGGCAAAATAGTGTAGAATAGGGAAATATTATAGAACGCACCTGGCCGGGACCTTCAGCCGGTTCCACGTTTTATCAAATACATTCAGAAAAAGTGCGGGGAACGGAGCCGTTTCCGCACAGCGAATCCGGAGGAAATGGAAGGCGGAATTGCTTTGGAATCCAAAGCCGATTTTAATCCAGCTCTGTGCTTTCGCAGAATTTCATAAGAATGGAGGATTACTATCGTGAACAAGGAAATTGTAATTGTACTCGACTTTGGCGGACAGTACAATCAGCTGATTGCAAGACGTGTCAGAGAATGCAATGTGTATTGTGAAGTTCTTCCCTACAACACCAGTCTGGAAAGAATCAAAGAAATCGCGCCGAAGGGCATCATTTTCACCGGCGGCCCCGCAAGTGTATACGCCGAAGATTCGCCGAAGTGCCCGAAGGAGATATTCGACCTCGGTATCCCGGTACTCGGAATCTGTTACGGCGCTCAGCTCATGAATCATCTGCTCGGCGGAGTTGTATCCAAAGCGCCGGTCAGAGAATACGGCAAGACCGAAGTTACCGTGAACCGTGACTCCAAGTTATTCAAAGATGTGAACGAGACAACCATATGCTGGATGAGCCACACGGACTACATCTCCAAGCCCGCGGACGGCTTCAGGATTATTGCACATACCGACTCCTGCCCGGTTGCAGCAGTTGAGAAGCCGGAGCAGAACCTGTATGCAGTACAGTTCCATCCGGAGGTTATGCACACTCAGGAGGGAACCAAGATGCTGCGCAACTTCCTCTATGAGGTCTGCAGCTGCACAGGTGACTGGAAGATGGCTTCCTTCACTGAGGAATCTATCAAGAAGCTCCGCGAAAAGATCGGAGACAAGAAGGTACTGTGTGCATTATCCGGCGGTGTTGATTCCTCTGTTGCGGCAGTTATGATTAGTAAGGCAGTCGGCAAGCAGCTAACCTGTATCTTCGTTGACCATGGCCTGCTCAGAAAGAACGAGGGCGATGAGGTTGAGGAAGTCTTTACAACCCAGTTTGACTTGAACTTCATCCGCGTTAACGCACAGCAGCGCTTCTATGATAAGTTAAAGGGCGTAGAAGAGCCGGAGAAGAAGAGAAAGATTATCGGAGAGGAATTCATCCGCGTCTTCGAAGAAGAGGCGAAGAAGATTGGCGCCGTTGACTATTTTGTACAGGGAACCATATACCCTGATGTGATCGAGAGCGGCCTCGGCAAGTCAGCCGTTATCAAGAGCCACCATAACGTAGGCGGTCTGCCGGACTATGTTGATTTTAAGGAGATTATCGAACCACTTCGCATGCTTTTCAAGGATGAGGTACGCAGAGCCGGATTAGAGCTTGGCATCCCGGAGAGACTGGTATTCCGTCAGCCCTTCCCCGGTCCCGGACTTGCAATCCGTATCATCGGCGAAGTAACGCCTGAGAAGGTCGTTATGGTTCAGGACGCAGACGCGATCTACCGCGAGGAGATTGCAAAGGCTGGCCTTGACAGACAGATTGGCCAGTATTTCGCAGCGCTGACGAACATGAGATCCGTTGGTGTCATGGGTGATGAGAGAACCTATGATTACGCAGTTGCACTGCGCGCGGTTACAACAACGGACTTTATGACCGCAGAGGCCGCAGAGATTCCGTGGGAGATACTTGGTAAGTGTGCGAGCCGAATTGTGAATGAGGTGAAACATGTGAATCGTGTGCTGTTCGACTGTACGGGGAAGCCGCCGGCTACGATCGAATTCGAATAAAAATCGATTTAAAAAAATCCAGTATTTATATGCTTCTCAAACAAATATTATGAGATAATCAAGTAGGGATAGACAAGAAGAATATGAATATCATGGAAAATATCGTGGATATATTTCAAAAAGACCCGACTTTTTTTTAGCCGGGTTGGGGGTGGTTCAACCACCCCTGGCTGAATAGTTACAAAAAAACGATAAAAATTAATGTTTTATCTGTACATTACAGCAAAATTCTGTTATAATAAAAAACCGAAAAAAGCTAATCCAAAAAGTTTATAAGGAGAATTTTATGAAAAAGAAAAATATTATTTTATGTGCAGGAATTTTATCGATGGCAATCTTAGGTGGATGTGGAGGCACAACTCCGGAAGAGAATAGCACAGCCATTACACAAGAAAAAACAACAGACACAGAAGCAACAACAGAAGCAACAACAACACAGGAAACAACTGAAACAGGCGTTGATTCTAATGCAGAATTTTCATCACTTATGACAGAAATCTATGGAGTAAGTACTGATGCTGCAAGTGCAGAGACGGTTGCAGAAAAATTCAAAGATTTCGCATTTACCAATGGTGCACAGAGTTCTTCTACTACTTTTGAAACTATGGCAAACGATTGGTTTCAGACGATGGAAGAAACAGAAGGTAAAGATATCCGTTCTGAATTTAGTGGAAGTTTTGAAACAGTAACTTCAGCCGCACAAAAAATGGACGAGACTTTGGAATTTGATGTGACTTATTTAAATGTAGTTAATGGTATTCTTGCGGCTATTGGGGAATAACATTGTTTTAGGTAATAGAGTTGGGAGTGCGGACGATTTCTTGGACTAACTAAGCAGCTGGCCTTAGGCTTCGTCTGTACTCCATAGGACTCCTATATCCTAATGATTTTTTTATTCTTGATTCATTATGCCAAGCATGCAGAACTGTTTGGTGAACAGCCTCATCTAACACTGTATTTACAAGGGTAGCCTCCAGCGATAAGCCAATTTCCCATGCAGTCGGCAATCCATCAAAACAATCCACTATCGGTGATAAGTATACTTTCCCTGCCGGGATCGCAAATTCAGTGATATCAGTCAACCATTTACGATTAGGTTTTTCGGCGGAAACATCATGTTCTATCTCATTCGGGACTGCCGGTGTTATTTCACCTCCGTATGAATGATATTTGGTGTTTTTCTTTATTTTTACCACCTAATTTTCTTCCCACATTATTCTGCAGACGATCTTTTCAGAAACAATAATTCCTTCACGCTTGAGCCATGCATGTATTTTGCGATATCCATATCTGTTCTTTGTTTTGATTCATAGTTCCTTGATCTGTATTCGTAAGGAAAAATAGTTTTCTTGCTGAGACAGGACTTTTTCCTGATAGTAATAACTACTTTTTGGTGACTGTAGCTTCTTTAGCAAATGCGGCAATGAATATTTAGTCTTTAGGGCATCGATTATCACTGCCTTTTCTCTGCTGCTGAGAGTTGGCTGATCGATGCCGGGAGCTTTTTTAACACATTAATTGTTTCTCTAAGGATATCTATTTCCATTTGCCTCTCAAGCATCTGAGACTTAAGTTCAGCCACTTCATGCGATGGTGCGACGGTTGTTTCTGTTGGTGTCGTTCCTTCTTTTGATTTTCCGGATGAAATATTTTTGTTATTCATCAGACCTAATGTACCTTCCTTCAGATACCGCTTTCGCCATTGATAAATGCTGGATCTGCTGTAACCAATCTCTTCTGATACATATTTTATACTCGCACCATATGCAAAGTAACGCTTAATTGCATCAAGTTTAATCTCTAACAAGGGATTTGTTGGATGTTCCGGAGGATTTGCGTTTCGCTTCTTTCTTTTCTTCTTTTTCTGTTTTCTTGGCACATTCGTCTAAGTAATCAAAAGGCTCCTGTGGATAAACCTTTGCCCAGATTTAGTGGGTATCAAGCTCCGGATATTGGTAACGCCAATCATCATATTCCTCTTTGGTGCTTTCGCCGCTCTCCAGCTTCTTAGCTTCGGCGAGCCATGCACGGAGCATCTTATCCAGAAAGGAATAGGTGGAATGGTCGGACTTGTCCAAGCGCAGATACACTTCCCCATCCACTTCACTTATTTTCAGTCCATACATATCTTCCAATGCGAAAAAGGTGTGCATAAGGCCAATATAGGTATCGATATCTGGCACGGTAAGCGCATGGGTGCTGACATCAAGGAAATGAGCTATGTTTTTTACAAGCTCCTGCTTTGGTACTACTGCTTCAGACTCATACTTTGCTTAACTCAAAATGTTTGGTGTCATATAAAACAGAAAACTAAAACAAATAAAGTAGTACGGAGTGAAATGATCTGCATTTTTAAAATTATCTAATGCAAAATAATTGTTGTTATGATATAATTAAGTCGGAATAGACAAATTGGAAACCTTGAATAAACGCAGAAAGGACGTGACAGCTATGTACAGAAAAATAGACGTAGCATGGCACAGGCTGTTTTGTTAGTATGTCTTACTGTAAGGTCTGCAAATTATACAAGTATATCCGACAAACTCTGTTGATAGAAGGGGGTTTTTTGTTTGTCTGCATGTAAACAATACTGATATTTATATGAAAACTATTATGATTTGGAGGTTTATATTTATGAAAAAGAATTACTTAAGAATTCTGGATATTGACCCATATCTGCATTCTTACGAAAAGGATTTAATTCTTCGAATGGATAACTATACTCGGAAGAAAGAGGAGTTGATTGGAAAAAAAGGTAGACTATCAGCTTTCGCTAATGGTTATAAGTATTTTGGTTTTCATAGAACCAGAACTGGCTGGGTCTACAGAGAGTGGGCACCTGCTGCAGAAGCTATATACCTCACCGGTGATTTCAATGAATGGAATAGCCGGAGTCACGCTATGACAGCTCTGGACAACGGTGTATGGGAGATAGAGATAAAGGGCAAGGATACATTAAAGCCTGGACAAAAGATACAGGCTTTAATCATCCATAATGGTAAAGAGCTTCGCCGTATTCCAACCTACGCTACTCGTGTAGTGCAGGATCCTGACACTATCTTGTGGTGTGCCGAGATTGAGGACACTATGAAGTCATACCCTTGGACGGATAAAGATTTCGTACCAGAGAAGACTCCGTTTATATATGAATGTCACATCGGTATGGCTCAGGAAAAGTATGGAATAGGCACCTATGAGGAGTTTAAGAATAATACACTTCCTCGTATCAAGGAACTGGGTTATAACACGATCCAGATAATGGCTATCATGGAGCATCCTTACTATGGTTCATTCGGATATCAGGTATCTAACTTCTTTGCTGCGTCTTCAAAATATGGCCGTAGCGAGGAACTTAAGGCACTGATAAATACAGCACACGAGATGGGGATTGCAGTACTCTTAGATGTCGTCCATTCGCACGCAGTTAAGAATACGAATGAGGGAATCAATGAATTCGACGGCACTGTATATCAATTTTTCCATGATGGTGAAAAAGGCAACCATAGCGCATGGGGGACTAAGCTATTCAACTACGGCAAGAATGAAGTTCTTCACTTCTTGCTGTCTAACCTAAAATATTGGATGGAGGTATTTCATTTTGATGGTTTCCGCTTTGATGGCGTTACATCCATGATCTACCATGACCACGGACTTGGCAGTGCATTCTGCAACTACGATATGTACTTCTCCATGAATACAGATACAGAGGCAGTTACATATCTGCAGCTTGCCAACGAGTTAATCCACCAGATTAATCCCAATGCCATAACAGTAGCAGAAGATATGTCAGGTATGCCGGGTATGTGTATCCCAATAAAGGATGGCGGGATAGGCTTCGACTATAGATTATCTATGGGGGTTCCGGACCTGTGGATAAAGATAATAAAAGAGTATAAGGATGAGGAATGGGATATGAATAAGCTCTGGAATGAGCTTACCAGTCGCAGACCAATGGAGAAGAATATTGGCTACTGCGAGTCTCACGATCAGGCTCTCGTAGGAGACAAGACAATCATGTTTCGCCTATGCGACGCAGAGATGTACACAGCTATGAATAAGTTTGGGGCCAGTATGACTATAGATCGTGGTATCGCTCTCCACAAGATGATACGATTGCTCACCGCCTCATTGGCCGGAGAGGGTTATCTTAACTTCATGGGTAATGAGTTTGGACACCCAGAGTGGATAGACTTTCCAAGAGAAGGCAATGGTTGGAGTTACCACTACTGCCGCAGACAGTGGAGTCTCGTTGATAATGATGGACTGCGTTATGTAGAACTAAACGACTTCGACAAAGCGATGGTAAAGCTGCTAAAAGAAAACGAGCTCTTAACCCAGCATCCGGTAAATAGGTGGATACATCAAAATGATAAGATTATTATCTACACCAAGCAGGATTACGTGTTCGCATTTAACTTCCATCCTTACAAGTCCTTTGAGGGATATTTTATCCCAGTGGGTAATGAGAACGCTGGCAGATATCAGATGGTGCTCTCAACGGATGATGGTGCATTCGGGGGCTTCCAGCGTACAGATGCCAGCGTTCAGTATGATGCATATACTACGGATGCAAATTGGACAGGATTTAACTGTTATTTGCCCTCTAGAAGTGCAGTAGTATTTAAGAGAATTGATAAGTAAATAGGGTACATGCATAAAAGTATTTTTAGAGGTTTGAAGGGGCGATTTCTCGCCCCTTTATCCTTCCTCCCGTAAGTCCATTCTGTATGCTGTCTGTCAGTTCCTTTTTGATACCTATGCCAGTACGGACAGACGGTGTTGCTTTAAGACTGTTTTTCGGACCACGTATGTTTTCTTATATGCCTTAGGCGAGAAAGAGAATTATGTATTGCTTGCAGGAAGTACGCGGAGAAATGCTTAGGTGCCGCTTTAACCTTTTATGGAAGAGAGGTATCTGTGGAGGACTTATTGCCAATGCCATTGGAGGATAAAGACTTCTATGAAACAAGCGGCGGTGGAGTGACTCTATCGGGAGGCGAGTGTCTCTGTCAAGCAGATTTTTGCGCAGAAATTAAAAAAAGGCTGAAGGAAGAAGGAATCAGAACTGCAATTGACACCTGCGGTTTTGTGCCGAAAGAAAGTATTGATAAGGTTATTCCCTATACAGATATTTTTCTTTACGACATTAAGGCCATAGAGGAAGAGATACATATTAAATGTACAGGCCGGTCAAACAAGCTAATCATCGAGAATCTTAAGTATATTGATGATTGTGGAAAAAGTATCCAAATTCGCATTCCTTATGTCCCTGGATACAACTCGGATCAGATTGACAAAATGATAGAGAGTATGGAGGGACTTAAAAACCTTACTAAGGTGCGGGTTCTAACTTACCATAAGCATGCAGGGTTAAAATATTTAACTGGGCGGCAGCCTTCTTTTTGTATGTTTCATTGTTATGATAATTATAAATCCAGAATAGACTGCATTTGCGTTAATGACTCCGAAAATTACATTAAATATCGATTCTGCAAGAGATTTCAGACTTTGAAGCCTGAATTATTGTCACAGGGTGGTGAAATGTTTATTTTTCAAAGCAGAATAAGTTGAAAATTTTACTACTATTTTTTTAAGGGCGCGTCTAAAAAACATCTATCCCCATTTCGGATTGCTGCTCAGCACGTGGCCAGAATCAGTGAGAAATGGATTAAGAAATATATGCAAAAAATTTCCAACAAGTATTGAAGATGGATATATATTGTGGTATCCTTAATAAAATAGAGTTTGCAAATAGCAGAACGGACAAGAAAACGTATGGGGGTTAAACGATACCGATTGGAAACAATGAAAGCGACGATTAGGAAAGCAAGGGTAGAAGACGCAGGAAAAATTGCAAGTTTGGCAATTCAGATGTGGGAATCACATACGATTGAAGAATTAACACAGGAATTTTGTGATTATATGAATAAGGAGAGTGGCATAATTTTTCTTGCCATATCAGATGGATGTGCGGTCGGATTTGCGCAATGTGGTTTAAGATATGATTATGTAGAAGGGACAGACAGCAGTCCGGTGGGATATTTGGAAGGTATTTTTGTAGTGGGAGAATACAGAAAAAGAGGATTGGGAAAGGATATGTTGGAAACTTGCCAGAAATGGGCAAAGGAACAGGGGTGTACGGAATTTGCCAGCGATTGTGAGCTGTTCAATGAAGATAGCTTGAAATTTCATTTAAAGCTGGGATTTACAGAAGCAAATAGAATTATTTGCTTTACGAAGAAATTATAGGGGATGATTTCTGGTTAACGGCTAACCCACAATATATTATAAGGAGAAGCCTGGGACGTCCATTGTATGCGAAATATGGATTTGTGAAACCGGAAGCTGAAATGGAACTAAGAAAGGAATAGTATGATGCAATATGTAAGAAAACTAAGAAAAGGTGACAAAATAGAAATTGTAAGTGCTTCAAGTGGTAGGTTAGGCGAAGAAGTTTGCAGTCACAATATAGAGATTGGTGTCAAGAGATGAAAAGAGTATGGGCTGGAGCCTGTATTTATGTCAAAAAATTTTGATATATAAGTTTGATATATAAGCTTTGATATATAAGCTATATAAAAAGCTTGACAAGGATATATATTTGTAATATACTATCCTAAATTTATAATTCGAAATCATAAAGACGATGACGGAGACAGTATATTTATTTCAAAAGTCACAGAGAGCCGTGTTTGCTGAGAAACGGTACCAGTAGAGTAAAGATATAATCCCTCCTGAGTTGCAGCACGAAAGCAGGAGCAAGTAGATGCTGACGGGTTTCTCCCGTAACAGAGAACGCATATGTTGGTATGTCGTAAATGGAGAAAGAGCATTCGAGGTTCCTGCCGTTTACGGTAGGAATTTTTTATTCGCAGGGTATAGTTAGGCAGCCGGCATATTATTGTATATTATGCCGGCTGTTTTGTATATCAATCCAGGAAAGAGTCAGCCGCGGACAGTGTGATATGGATTCGAAAATTATAAATAATCTTATAATTTGGAGGAAGAACTATGATAACTAACACATTTGACAATCAATCAAAGGCAATCATCAATCCGCGCGACAAGGAGAATGCGCCGCGAGTGGATGCATGTATTCTCACGTTCTCCCATGAGATTGAAGCATTTGTTCTGGCAAATTACGATTGCAAAGAGATAGGTGCATTTTGGTTTGCCACGGGAAAGACGCCGATTTATGGATTTGATTACAAGGGGAAACAATTTGCATTTTATAAAACATATGTGGGTGCTCCTGCCTGCGTTGCGACGGTGGAGGATTCCTTGTCGGAGATAAAAACGGACAAATACGTCGTATTCGGGGCGGCCGGATGTCTGAATAAGGAGATTGCACGAGGAAAAGTTATGGTACCGACGGAAGCCTATCGCGATGAAGGAACGTCCTATCATTATGCACCTGCATCGGACTATGTAAGAGTGAGAAATGCAGATGCGGTAGCGAAGTTTATGGAACAAAACGGTCTTCCGTATGTAAAAGGGAAAACCTGGACAACGGATGCTTTTTACAGAGAAACAGTCAATAATTTTGAAAAGCGCAAGGCCGATGGCTGTATCTCTGTAGAAATGGAATGTGCCGCACTGCAGGCAATGTGTGATTTCAGAGGATTGAATCTCTACGTATTCTTTACAAGCGGTGATTTGCTGGATGCACCGAAATGGGATTTGCGCCTCAAGGAGGACAAAAAGAAAGGAACGCAGAATGATGTCGGACACTTCCGTATTGCATTGGAACTTGCGCGATATGTGGCGGAAGAATAGGCGGAATCGATAATGTCCACAGCATATGACAAACAAAACAGAGGAATTCTGCAAAAAATATCATGATATGATTGACTTTTTACAAATTTATGGTATACTAATAAAGTAAACATTTACCAACAAACACGCATTGTAATCTATTCCGTCGATCACGGGGTCAGTGCGTCATAACAAGCTTATAACACTGGGTCTGACTGATAGGGGCTCAGTGTTTTTATTTTGGCCCCGATTGGATTGATCACAATGCGGGGTTGGAACTGCGTAGAGTTTTCCAACAGAGACGCAGTGCTGCTGAACACACTGTGGGACTGCAACCGACAGCTGAAAGAAAGCAAACATACATAACACAAATTGGAGGTAAATGTTTATGAAAATGAATTATGGATCCAGAGTCTGCGAGTTTTCCGTAGCACACGATTTCACCTTTAGCTCCTGCGTCCGCTGTTATTATGAGAAGGACACGATCTGCTACGCAGTGCGGCGTTTTTTCAGGAAAAGCGGCCGGATTCGCCGAGACTGCACATATGAAAGCTGGCAGATTCGTCTTGCGAAGGGAAAATCCCGCAGACAGCATAGATTCTCCTATCTCATCCCAGCCATTCTTATGGAACTGCCGGGAGCATGGATTCGGTTGAGCGGTACGATTGATGCCAGGGGAGTCACAGTACAAAGGCTGGAAATCCTGTCCCGGTATCCCGGCTTTGAAGCAGAACACAGCCACATTTCCGGGAAGAACAGATGATTTCGAATTCGACGGGGAATAACGTGTTCTTCCGTTCGAATAGTTTGGCACAGCTCCAAGCCATCTGCCTCCGGCCCATAATGATTGACAATCACAAGAGCGAAACGTATAATAGCCTTAACATCAGTTTATCCGTTATAGTCGGCTGCAAGCCGGGATTTTATACAATTATTTGAAGGAGAGAGAATTGAAGAAGAGAGAACTGAAGGAGAGAGAACTGAAGGAGAGAGGATATGAACAGAGAAAACTATAGTGAGGCTCAGGGATTCATTGTGACGTATAAATCCCTCAATGAACCTTTGCTTTTTAATGAGTTAAACGGGAGGTGTCCCGGCCTCAAATTGTTGGACAGGGGAGAAGATTCCGCTGCATTTACCGTCCCAGATTATGCGGCCGTTGTCTCCGAGATCCGGAGAGAGGATTTTATTTTTCTGCAGCACATTCACCCGTTCATGTGCAAATGTGAAATCACAGGAAGCGCATCTGATTTTTCTGAGTTTGCTAAAATGCTCGAAGGGATTCGGCCGTATGTCGCAAAGGAGGATACGCTTACCTGCCAGTGCAGGATTGCGGCGAGACGCATGATGGAGTATTCCAATGGGGAATTAACAAATCTTCTGACTTCATTGTTAGAAAAGGAGAATTACACAGTATCGCTGCAGGATGCGGATACGGCTGTTTCCTTAACGATATTTGATCATTTCGCATATCTGGGTATCTCATGTCTGGCAGATAATTGCAGCGATCGCGCGGGAGGCGTTCTGTTCTACTCGAAGACGGATGATATTATATGCAGAGCGGAATTCAAGATTGAGGAAGCGTTTAAAGTATTTGATGTTAACGTAACCAAGGGAATGAAAGCGTTGGATTTGGGCGCTGCTCCGGGAGGCTGGACACATTATTTAAGTAAGAGAGGGATTTTTGTCGATGCTGTTGACCCTGCGGAATTGAACGAATCTGTTGTAAGACGTGAGAATGTTGCACATTATAAGATGACGGCGCAGGAGTTCGCGGAGAAGTATGTTGAGAACGCGTATGATATTATTGTAAATGATATGAAGATGGATACCAACGAATCCATTGATATTTTGTGTGACATGAGCCGCCATTTAAAGACTAATGGAATCTGCCTGCTGACGTTAAAGCTCCCGAAGCAGGGGGTTCAGAAACGAATTAATGTGGCAAGAAAAGTATTGAGCAGTAAGTTTGAGATTGTGAGAGTAAGACAGCTTTATTATAATCGTTCCGAAGTCACTGTCTTTGTAAAAAATAAGCTGTCTTGATACAAGGAACGTATATGAAAGGTGATAAAACCCTCAGCTCCGGTGAGCTGAGGGTTTTGCGGTCAGTGGAACGATGTTGGAAATACGTTCAGGGAATTCGTGGAAATCAGGGAAAATACGAGTAAAACCGACAGAATTGGAATAAATATGGATTGCATGGCCTGGTATTTACCTGCTATAATAGTGATATAAGTAATGATTTCTTAATCAGAGGAGGCGGAAGATGAAGATTAAAACAAAGACGCTGTCTTATGATCAGGTGCTTAAGGAAGAACCTTATGTCCATCATCCACCAAGGAAGCAGAGCCTATTATTTCGATGGCTGATATTTGGGCTCTCGTATGTGGATCTATTTCGGGTAAAGTTCCGGTTTCGGGAGATTGGGATGGAAAAGCTAAATCCGAAGCAGCCGTGTCTGATATTGATGAATCATTCGAGCTTTATTGATTTGAAGATTATTGCGAGAATCTTTTTTCGCAGACCGTACCAGATTGTGTGTACACTGGACGGCTTTGTAGGGAAGAATTGGCTGATGAAGATGCTCGGATGTATTCCGACCAAGAAGTTCATTACAGATACCGCTCTGGTGCGGGATATGGTGTATTCGGTTAAGGAACTGAAGAGTTCCATCGTGATGTATCCGGAGGCAAGCTACAGTTTTGACGGAACGGCGACCGCGCTGCCGGAGAGTATCGGAAAGTGCCTGAAGCTTTTGAAGGTACCGGTTGTTATGGTGCGCTCTTATGGGGCATTTTTAAGAGATCCGCTGTATAACGGCCTGCAGATTCGAAAGATGAAGGTATCGGCGGACGTGGAATACATATTGTCGCCGGAGGATATTAAGGAGAAATCGGCGGAGGAGTTAAAGGCGATTCTGGATGAGCATTTTACCTTTGATCATTTCCGCTGGCAGCAGGAGAATCAGATTCGAATTCCGGAGAAGTTCCGTGCGGATCATCTGAATCGTGTGCTGTATAAATGTCCGCATTGTCAGGCGGAAGGGAAGATGTCAGGCAAGGGAATCCATCTGACCTGTATGAGCTGCGGAAAGGTATATGAGCTTACGGAATACGGCTTTATGAAGGCGGCAGAAGGAGAGACGGAGATCGATCATATTCCCGCTTGGTATCAGTGGGAGCGTGAGAGCGTAAGAAAAGAGCTTTTGACCGATACCTATGTGCTGGATGTTCCGGTTGATATTTATATTATGATTAAGCCGGACTGTGTCTATCGCGTCGGAGAGGGCAGGCTTCGCCATACGAAGGAGGGCTTTCATCTGACCGGCTGCAGCGGAAGACTGGATTATCATCAGGTTCCGGAACGTTCATATAGCCTTTATTCCGATTTTTACTGGTATGAGATTGGCGATGTGATCTGTATCGGCGATACGGACAGACAGTATTATTGCTTCCCGAAGGAGACCGGAGATATTGTCGCGAAGACAAGGCTGGCGGCGGAGGAGCTGTATAAGATTACGAAAGAGAAGGCGGCACGCGGGAAGGTTCAGGCCGGGTAAGAAGACAGGGACTGGTCGAAGAATCGCATCCGGAGAAATGGATTCGATTCTTCAGCCAGTCCCTGTAAGCGTCAGTCCTTTAATTCCTGTCTGACTTCCTCCGTGATGACTCTGCCGCCCTGTTCGTACCAGTCCTCAACAAAGGTGTCAAAGTCCTCAAGGTCAAGCTTGCCGGTAACAATCTGCAGATAAGTCTTACTTTCCAGTTCCTGCAGCTTCCACCATTCATTCTTCATGGAGCCCGTCTCTCCAAAGAAGAGGGAGGATACCCGGTTCAGCCGTTCTTCCGTAAATAGCGAGCAGGCAGTAACACGCGAGGTGTAAGCGGCCCATTCTTCCGGCGTCGCGGTATCCTGATGCTCCAGATAGGCCTGACAGATATCATAATACGATCGTTCCAGAATCTTTAAGTCATCGGCCTGCTTCCTTCCGTCAAGTACAGCCGATATTTCTTCGAAGCACCGAAACAGTGCATCGTTGTAATCGACATTGATGGCGAGCGGGCGCGCGGTGGGGTCAACGTTATTCTGATAGTATTCGATTAATTCTTCATTATCATTATCCTCGTATCGCGCGTAGTCGAACAGAATGCTGACGATCTTGCAGGCAATCTCAGGATATTCAAATCCCTTTCGGACAACCACATATTTGTAGACCGGATTCTTGGAGTAGAAGCTTGTGGTTCCGTCGTCCTCGGTCTGTAGGAGATAGAGCATCCAACAGGCATCCGGGTCGGCCTGCAGCGCTTCCATTAAAGGATTATTGGGAGCCCACCAGGGACCGAAGAAGGAACCGCACTGACCGCTCACGACCTCATCAATAATATTGCTGGTGGTGCGCAGCAGGAAATCATGATCCAGAAGCTTGCTTTCATACATGTCCCGGATGTGGGCAAGGGCATCTATGCATTCGGGCTGCACGGAGCCGTAGACAATCTCCCCATTCTCGTTATAGATCCATTGCTTCGGATAAGCGTCATAGGAGGCAAATACAATGTCTAACAGGTATTCGCTGCTGTAGCCGCATTCGCCGCAGAGCATCGGATCGCAGACCAGACCGATTGTGTTGCCGGGGCCGTTCCCGCCGGGATCCTTTTCAATGAACTGGCGGATGATCTCTTCCGCGTCAGCTAAGGTCTCAGGTGCTTCCAATCCTAACTGATCCATCCAGTCCTTCCGAAGCCAGAGGAGGTTGGGGCCGTCGTCGATATTGGTCTCCGGGATTGCCATGATCTTATCATCGAAGGATATAATATCCAGAATCTGCTGGCCGTAGCTTGCATAGATCTCTTTGATGGTATCACTCATGCAGTTCTCAAAGCTTTCGGTCAGGTCTTCCACCATGTCATATTCCACCAAAAGCTTCAGATCTTCGAGATTGCTGACCACCATGATATCCGGAATCTTGCCGGAGGTAATGGCCATGGAGACATTGGCATCGTATTGTTCGTCTTCGTTTTCAAATACGTCCTCATTCTGGACATTTATCAGCTCGCGAATCAGGCGGGTATATGCGTTGTCTTCATACGTATCGTCCTCCGGCATGTTGGAACGGTTCGCACCGGTAAGCTTGCCGAGCGTGTAGGTGATGAGGGACGGATATTTGCCGTAGGGAGTAGTGCGTGCGGTAAGCAGCTGTTCTTCATAGGTGGACTGTTCGGTACCGGAGGCAGAGTCGCCGGAGGGTGACTGGGAACCGGAAGGGGAACAGGCGGTCAGAACGCTGAGATTCAGAGTCAGTAATGTGGAGATTATGCCGAGTATGAGCCATGTTCTGATAGAATTCTTTTTCATAGACCGACATCCTTTCGGGAATATATTGTTTTGGACAGCCATTGCCGGGAAAGGAAGAGCTTATAACAAAAAGACTTCTGACAAGCGAGCTTGTCAGAAGTCTTTTTAAGAGGTGATTCTGTCTCTGGCGGGGGATACAGGATAGATTCGACTGTATGCCATAATAGCTGCTTATTGCCATTATACCAGAAACCTCAGCATTTGGGAAGGGGGATCATCCCTTAACTGCGCCGGATACTCCTTCACGATAGAAGTTCTGTGTAATCATGAAGAGAATCGAAATCGGAATGGAGATAATAACCGCGCCGGCCGTAAAGCAGTTGAACCACTGGTGAACATATTCCTTCTCCAGCATGTTCCACAGGCCGATGGATACGGTGTAATATCTCGCGTCCGCACGGCAGATAACCTTGGCGAATACGAAGTCCAGCCAGGGAGACATAAATGCCTGCAGGAGAGTGTATACAATAATCGGACGGCTTAACGGGATGGTAATCCGGGTAAATACCTGGAAACGAGTTGCGCCGTCGATATATGCGGCCTCGTCGATCGTCTTCGGGATCGTATCGAAGAAGCCCTTTGCGATGTAGAAGCCAAGCCCCGCGCCGCCGGAGTATACTAAGACCAGAGCGACACGAATAAGGCTGCCCTCCGACAGACCGATTGCCTTCAAGATGTAGTATACGGCAACCATGGACATGAAGGAAGGGAACATTCCGAGAATCAGTGCGATGTTCATCATCGGCTTTCTCATGCGGAAACGCATTCTTGACATACAGTAGGATACTGCGAGTACGAAGAAAGCGGAGATGATACAGGTAAAGATTGAGATAATCAGGGTGTTCATGAACATTCTCGGGAAGTTCAGAACTCCGGTATCGGTGAACAGCTTCACATAGTTGTCTATGGTGAATTCAGCCGGAATTAAGGTGTCCATGTAAGGGCCGTCCTTGGCCTTAAAGCTGATCAGGACGATCCAGGCAATCGGAAGAACCCAGATAGTACATAATACGGCGAGCAGGATGTGAATCAGGACATTCACCGTGTTCTTCCTGGCGCGATATAAGGTAGTGTTCGATTTCTTCATTATTGGAATCCCTCCTCGTTCTTATAGGAGCCCGTGCGGTGATAGGTAATCAGAGATACGACAGCCAGGACTGCGAATGTCATAATACCGATAACAGCACCCACATTATAATACTGATTATCAATCGTCAGCTTATACAGCCAGGTAACAAGCAGGTCGGTCTTTCCGGCTGTCGATCCAACCGGAGTCGGAGCGCCGCCGCTTAACAGGTAGATTACGTTGAAGTTGTTTACGTTGTTTGTGAAAGTAGTAATCAGGTAAGGAGAAGTTACAAACAGCATATACGGCAGAGTAATCTTGAAAAAGATGGTAACCGGGCCGGCACCGTCTACACGGGCAGCTTCATACAGGTCAGCCGGGATGTTCTGCAGGATACCGGTGATCTGAAGAATCGTGAACGGAATACCGATCCAGAGGTTGATGATAATGACCATTACGCGCGCCCAGGAGGCATCGGACCAGAAGGGGAGTGCGTTCTCGATCAGACCGTATTTTATGAGCAGGTTATTCACGATACCGTTCTGGCTGAACATCGTACGCATTAAGAGCAGCGATACGAACTGGGGAACTGCAACGGATAACATGAACATAAACCGCCACAGAGACTTTAACTTCGTGCCCTTACGGTTGATAATCATAGCCAGGATCATACCGAGAAAATAGTTACTGAACGTAGCAGCGACCGCCCAGACAAGCGTCCAGCCAAGAACCGACCAGAAGGTTCCTCCGATCGAATCCTTAAAGTTCAGAACGGTTGCAAAGTTCTTAAGGCCCACCCAGTCGAACAGCGTGAGATGATTGTCGATCTTGCTGTAGTTGGTAAATGCCATGGCAATCATGAATACCAGGGGCAGGATGGTGAAGATCAGAATTCCGGCTAACGGAAGCGATAACAGCAGCTGGTGCAGATTCTGATCGAACAGACCGCGGATATCGTCGCGGAAGGAAAGAGGCTTTTTGCCTTTTTCAATGTAGCACTGTGTCTTGTAGGCACTCTTAATGCTGGCTCTCCATACAACGACAAATCCAATCGTAACAAAAATCGCGACAACACCGTATAAGAGCATTAATAGGGAATTGTCGCCGGGCTGATACTGATAGATGCCAAGAGATTCGTTATATATTTCGATTTCTTCTTCTCCTCCAAGGCGGATAAAGTCAAGCAGCAGCTCGATACCCTTTGTAGCCATGAATACGATGTAAGCGATTTCAATGGCAAGGAAGATAAGACCCTTTATAATCTGCTTATGTGCGAGATTTCCAAGTCCCATGATTACCGCGGAGAGACGGGTGAGGGTATCACCGTTACGGAATGCATTGGACACAGAATAGGGATTTGCAAATTCTTTTGATTTCTTGCGTTTCATCTGCAATGTTCTCCATCTAATTTGTATCAAAAAATCCCTGGCGATTCCTGAAAAATCGCCAGGGGATTAGACTTTGCAGGAATTTATTTTACAATGTCCGTATTCAAAGCGGTATTGAATGCTTCTGTCTTCTCTGCTGCGTTGGCCTTGGTCACTTCGCCATTCACGATGGACTTAGCGAAGTTCTCAGTTGTTGTCCAATACTGGCTCATGTTGCTTACAGTGGGCTGTAAGATAGAGGTGGAATCGAAGGTTGCGTTCTGAGCGATTACCAGCTCATCGGACTTGATCTCATCCTTTGCTAACAGCTCGGTGTTGCAGGGAACGATGTTTCTTGCCGTGTAGTGAGACATCTGGGAGTCTGCGTTTCCAAGGAACAGTGCCAGAGCAACTGCAATCTCAGGATACTTGCTGTTCGGGTTAACGCCGATAGCCTTGGAACCTGCGAAGGACTTCAGCTGCTTTGCTTCACCATTGATATTGATGGTAGGCAGAGCTGCGATACCGAGGTTGTCACCAAGAGCTTCCTTTGCGTTTGTGTAATCCCAGGAACCGGAGAAGACAGCACTTACACCGCTGCCAAGAGCTGCCATACCGCTGCCGCCCTCATCATTCATGAAGTTCGCGTTTGCTACCAGGTCAATCAGATACTCTGTTACAGCAACCGCCTTGTCGCCGCCGAAATCAAAACCGGCTTCGTTATCGGTGCCGTTAGGCCCAAATAAGGTACAGTCATTCGCTACGAAGAAGGAACCGGTATACCAAGCGGTAGTCAGAGGGAAGGAAACCTTGCCCTTCTCTAACATTGCATCGAGGCTCTTGATATCCTCCTCGGTGAATACGCTCTTATCATAGAACATGTACCAGGTGTTATGAGTGAACGGAACGCCGTAGATAGCGCCGTCAACAGTTACGGAGTCAACCAGTGCCTGAGAGTTGGTGGACTTGATGTAGTCAGCAGTAGAGCCGCCGAGCTTGGAAATACCCTTTGCGTCGATGAGCTTACCTAACTGGTCATTTGCAAAGAAATATACGTCAGCGGATGCGGAAGGATCCTGGGATACGGTGTCACCAGCCTTATCCTCACCGCAGGTACCGTACTCAAATGTAATATCCCACTCGGGATGTGCCTCGTTGAATGCGTTACAACGAGTCTGCAGCCACTCGCCGTAGTCTGCGCTCTGGTCCTCTGCGTTGCCCCATACCTTGATAGTAGCAGTAACCTTCTGAGCGTCTGTGCTGTTTGTGGTGCCTGTGTTGTCAGTCTTGCCGCAGCCGGCGAGTGCCGATGCACACATAGCGCCTGCTAAGAATAATGCAGTTAACTTTTTGAGTTTCATAAACTTCTCCTCCTTTAATTTTGCGGTGCCGCCGAATCGGTTTCGCTCACCGCTTTCATAACTCCAGTATAAAGAAAGCAAAGGTTTTTGTATATATCAATAATCTTGGAAACGTGTTGATATTTTATTATGTTCATTTTGTATAATTTTAAACATACGATTTAAAATTGTTTTGGAAAATGAATGAAAGCCCGGGTTCCGATTCCCGGTGTGCTTTTGATCGTGAGAGCATAGGGCTCTCCGTAGTACAGGCGGATTCGTTCGTTGACATTGCGGACGCCGTACCCTTTAGAATCCTCGGTCAGGATCTTTTGCGCCTGTGCTTCCTCCATACCGACGCCGTTATCTTCAACAATCAGCTCGATCTCCTCGCCGTTCTCACGGCCGGTAATGGTAATGACACCGCGGCGATCCGTCAGCATGTCGATGCCGTGGACAATTGCATTCTCGATCAGGGGCTGAAGAATCAGGTTGAGGGTCTTGTAGCGCAGAATGGACTCTTCGATCTGAATATTGGTATCGAATTCGTAATCGTGCATAACTAACTGGATATCCAGGTACGACTTCATATTATTAATCTCGTCTGCGACGGTCAGAATATTACTGCCCCTGTTCAGTGCGGTGCGGTAAAAGGTGGAGAGCGAGAGCGTAATCTGGCTGATGTCCTGCGCACCCGCCTCGAGCGCCTTCCAGTTGATCAGCGAGAGGGAATTATACAGGAAATGTGGATTGATCTGCGCCTGAAGGGCGCGCATCTCATATTCTTTCTCTTTAATTCTGCTGTCCGAGACCTCCGTGATAAGCGTATTGAGGCGCTGCCGCATGTGATCGAACCCCTCCATCAGGTCACCGATCTCGTCGTGGCCGCCGGGCTGAACGGTACTGAGAAAGTTGCCCTGTTCTACCTCCTCCATATGATTCCGGAGCCGGGTGATTCTTCTGGTGATAAACCAGGAAATCATAAAAATACACAAAGCCGCGCCCAGAGTGCTTACGCACAGAGCAACAGCAGCAACCAACTGGATGGGGGTAATGGAGGAGATCAGAAGCGTTTCCGGCTTATACAGCCAGATCCTCCAGCCGGTAGAAGAAGAATCACAGGAAAACAGTCGGTATTTCCCGTCCGAACTGTGACCGGTCGCAGCTGCGCTGGTATTCAGTTCCTTAAATGTCTCGAAAGTCAGGCAGAAGTCTTCGTTCTCCGGGTCAAAAGAAGCATGTTCGTAGACAAGATTATCGGATTCGTCCGTGACAAAAATACCGAAATTATGCAGAATTGTCTGATCAAAAGGCTTAAAGACACTCTCATAGTCGACCCTCGTATACAGGACGCCGATCGCGTTGTAGCGATTCAGCATAACCATCTTGCCAATTGCGAACAAAGAAGTATTCTCCGGATCCGCATACCAGTGAAGATTATTGCTCAGCATAACCTCCGCATACCAGGGTTCCCCTGTGATCTCGGACAGAGGAGCCAGAGTGGTGCCATGCTTGACCAGAGCCTTATCAAGATAAATCGTAATGCGTTCCACCTTATCATGAAAATATAACAGGGAGGTGATCGTGGGATCCAGAACCGTAGTCAGCTGCTCGTACATATCATAGGAGGAGGTGTACTGATAGCCCAGCGCCTGAGCAAGTTCCTGGTCAAAGGAAATATAACTGGCCAGGTTGTTATAAATTGCAATCTCATTGTCCATGGAGCTGGAGGCCTGGTACAGATAGGAAGAAAGCGCTTCCTCCTCCCGTTCGCGCAGGATATCCCGCATCTGGTAAAAGGTAAATACCAGTAAAATGCACATGGGAATCGCACCTGCGATGATATAGATCATCGCAAGCTTATATTTTAATTTCATATTTCGAAATAGATTGTTGAGCCGTAAGGGCGCCTTCATAATTGATTCTACTCTCCGTTCCCATATAGTTGCAGCGTGAATAACAGCGGTTATAGGATATCGTCACCGGTCTCGCGGTAGCGCTGCGGGCTGCTTCCGTAATACTCGCGAAAGCTGGAGCAGAAGTAGGAGACATTTGGGTAGCCGCACATCGCGCTGATATCCACGATTTTGATCATCGTATGTTCCAAAAGGTTCTTCGCCTTTTCCATTCGGCAGGCCTTGATATATTTGCTGAGATTCTGACCGGTCTCCTTTTTGAAGAGCGAGCTTAGATAACTCGGCGTCAGATAGACCATATCAGCGAGCTTATCAACGCTGAGCTCTTCTCCGCAGTGATTCGAGATATACTGCTTGACCAGATCGATCTCCCGGTGAGAGGTCTGGGAATTCTGAGAAAATGTCTCTTTCAGACGCTCAATGTTCCGGGTCAGCTGCTCACGGATCGCGTGAAAATGTTCCGCCTTGTACAGAATCTCAATCTCCCGGTTCAGCTCCTTTTCATCCGCGTCAGGAAGGCTCAGGAAGAAATCCTTGAGCAGATTGGAGAAAAGAAACTTGATATAAATATGTGAGAACGCGGTCTTGCCGTCGTATTTCTCACAGAAGCAGTCAAAATGCTCCTGAAGGCCCGCGCCATCCTGCATCTTGATGTCCTGTCTCATCTGCTTGAGCAGCGTATCGTCATCGATCTGAATCATGGAATCCGTATCGTGCTTCATGCCGGAATAGTAGACACGGCAGGAAGGGTGATAAAAGCGCCGTTCCATTAAGGTCTCCGTCTCCTCCAGCGCCTGCTCAAGAGTACCGGTGATGTCGGAGGAAATGGCAAGGTAGCAGTCGGAGGAGTACTGGCGTTTTACAAAGTCACAGATCTGTTCGCCGATTGATACAAAGTCGAGGCTCCCATCGCAGAAAAACAGCAGGGACTGCGAGACATTCAGATTCAGATACTGGCTGATCTGGGGAATCTGAGCACAGATGGCGCCTTTAAAATCGAGACCCTTTTTGCCGAAGAAATCTCCGGAGAACTCAAGGAGCATCAGACGGCGGTACTCCTTAGAGAAGGAGACGGGCAGCAGGTTTCGGTTGATCTCTTCCAGTTCCCTCCCCTGAATGCCGTTCACCAGAAGATACAGAAGATGCTCTTTTAAATATTCCATACTTTTATCGCGGAGATTCTGCTCTTCCCTGGACTGTTCCAGCGTCTGAATCACCTGGGTCATCGTGCGCTCGAATTCCTTGGGATCCACGGGTTTTAAGATATAATTGCTCACACCGAGGCGAATCGCCTGGCGGGCATATTCGAATTCGCTGCAGCCGCTGAAGATAACGGTCTGGATCGACTTCTTTTCTTCCATGATATGCTCAATTAATTCAAGCCCGTCCATGAACGGCATGCGGACATCGGTCAGAAGAATATCGACCTCATGCTCCTTCAGGTATTCTAAGGCAGCTTTTCCGTTCGGCGCTTCCGCAGTCTCACACTGGATGCCAAGCTGCTTAAGTAAGAACTTGATTCCGCTGCGTTCTATTTTCTCATCATCTACAATTAATATGCGATACATTCGTTACCCCGTTTCTGCGCGCGGCGCATGATGGAATGTTTTAATTTGTCAGCAAAAGTAACCTGCCAATTTGTCGATATATTATATAAATATGATAAACCGAATTCATCGTGATGTCAATATTTTGTAAACGTTTTGCAAAGAGATGGAAGAGAAGGGGAGAAGGGAGGAGTCGCTGAAGCCGGAACGAGCAAAGGAACAAAAAAAGGATGCCCCAAAATCCGCAAAATGATTCGGACGAATACCGGATAGGCTTCGGGAAGACGTTCCCGGTCATACCAGGTAATTGTCCGATTCAAAGGCGGGGGACACCCTGTTGAGAAAAATGGTTATAAACAAATTCAAGGCTGCAGCGCGCGAGCCGCCGATATGACAGAACGGCTCACTTACAGCTTCCAGATATCGCGGTTATACTCGGCGATGGTTCGGTCGGAGGAGAAGAAGCCGGCCTTGCTGATATTAATCAGCATCTTTTCCGCCCATGCCGCTCTGTCCTCATAGTCACGCAGGACGATTTCCTTTGTGCGGATATAATCGCGGACATCGAGCAGCGTCATAAACCAGTCCTTTTTAATTAACTCGGCGTGGAGGCGCAGCAGCGTCTCGGCGTCGCCGGCCTTCATAACAGGAGCGCTGATGATGAAATCGACGAGTTCCTTAATAACCGGATCGTCTACATAATAACTCTTTGCACAGTAATCGCCCTTTGCGTAATGAGCGATGACCTGTTCGCTGCTTTCTCCGAAGAAATACAGGTTCTCTTCTCCAATTAGCTCTCCGATCTCGACATTGGCTCCGTCGCGGGTGCCTAAGGTGATTGCGCCGTTTAACATGAATTTCATATTGCCGGTTCCGGAGGCTTCCTTGGAAGCAAGGGAAATCTGTTCGGAGATGTCGCAGGCCGGAATAATATGGGAGGCCTTTGTTACATTATAGTTCTCCACCATAACAACCTTCAGGTAGGGGCTGGCCTCCGGATCGTTGTTAATCACCTGCTGCAGGCAGAGAATCAGGTGAATAATATCCTTTGCAATTACATAGGCCGGAGCTGCCTTTGCACCGAATATAACCGTAATCGGAGTTGTCGGAATATGGCCGCGCTTAATCTCAAGGTATTTGTAGATAATCCACAGCGCGTTCATCTGCTGACGCTTGTATTCGTGCAGGCGTTTTACCTGGATATCGTAAATCGAGTTCTCATCGATATCAACGCCCTGCGTCGCTTTCAGGTAATTCTTCAGCGCGAGCTTATTTTCCTGCTTGATTGCAAGCAGACGATTCCGTACCTCGGCGGAATCGCGGTAGGAAAGGAGCTTCTCTAACTGTGCGGCGTCCTTTTTGAATTCCGGGCCGATCAGGGACTCAAGGTATGCGGTCAGCGGCTGATTGCAGTGCAGAAGCCATCTGCGGAAGGTGATTCCGTTGGTCTTGTTATTGAACTTCTCCGGGTATATCCGGTAGAAGCTGTTCAGCTCGGAATTCTTCAGAATCTCGGTATGCAGGTAGGCAACACCGTTCACGCTGTGGCCGTAGTGCATGTCCATGTGAGCCATGTGCACGCGGCCGCTGTCATCAATGATTCGGACAGCCGGATCGCTGTAACGGGAGCGGACGCGCTCATCCAGTTCGCGGATAATGGGAATGAGCTGCGGAACGACCTCTTCCAGATAGGAGAGGGGCCATTTCTCAAGAGCCTCCGCAAGAATCGTGTGATTGGTATATGCACAGGTATTGGTCACAATAGTAACGGCTTCATCCATTCCGATGCCCTCGGCTGTCAGCAGGCGAATCAGCTCCGGGATAATCATGGACGGGTGAGTATCGTTGATCTGGATGGCGGCATAGTCCGCAAGGTCGTGGAGATTCGAGCCCTTCTTTCTGCATTCATCAAGAATAAAGCGGGCAGCGTTGGCAACCATGAAATACTGCTGATAGATTCGCAGCAGATTGCCGGCCTTGTCACTGTCGTCCGGATAGAGGAACAGCGTCAGATTCTCCGGGATATTCGTCTTGTCGAAATGAATGGAATCCCCGTGAATAATCGCTTCGTTCACGGATTCGATATCGAACAGGTGCAGCTTGTTCGTGCGGTTCTCATAGCCGGTTACGGCAATATCATAAAGGCGGGATGTTACGGTCAGATGTCCAAAGGAAATCTCGTAGGTAACATCCGTCTTAGTCAGCCAGCCGGGGGTCTGAATCCAGGGATTTGCGGTCTCCTTCTGGAAATTATGCTCAAATACCTGCTTGAACAATCCCATGTGGTAGTTCAGACCGATACCATCTCCGTTCAGACCAAGCGTAGCGATAGAATCCAGAAAGCAGGCCGCAAGGCGTCCAAGGCCGCCGTTGCCAAGAGAAGGCTCCGGCTCAAGCTCCTCTAATTCCGTCAGATCTTTGCCGCTCCCTGCCAGCTCTTCCTTCACCGCATCGTAGATGCCGAGATTAATTAAATTATTTGATAACAGCTTGCCGATCAGGAATTCGGCAGAGATATAGTAGACTTTTTTCTTGCCCTCAGCGGATACCTTATCCTCAGCCATAGACTGGGTTAATTCGAGCAAAGCGGTATAGAGCTCTTCGTTCGAGCACTCCGAGACAGATTTGTCGTAATTCTTCTTACAGATTTCAGCTAACATAGTAATCCTCCATTCTTATCGGCGGCATGCCCTGCGTGCCGTAGTATAAAGTCGTGAACTGTGATGTTTACTGTAGTTATTCGTAGTTTACTATCTTTTTATTAGTATTTCTTGTAAAATACCATTCAAATGTGGTACAATCCTATCATGCCGCGATGCGGAAATGAGATCGAACAAAAAGGGGCGTAAGAGTTATGAATATTCTGGAATACGAGAATTATCAGGAAAGAAAGCAGCATACGGACTCGGGGTTCCCTTATAATACCTATCTGTGCTCCATTCCGCTGGATTTCAGAGAGGTTCCGGTTCATTGGCATAATGAGATGGAGCTGATATATATTAAAAAGGGAGTCGGAACGGTCAGCCTGGATTTTGAGGCGATGCGGGTACAGGCGGGAGATATTATTGTGGTGGCACCGGGCCGGCTCCATGGAATCGTACAATGGGAGCAGGAGAAGATGGAGTACGAAAATATCATATTTTCCATGGAATTGCTTCTGCCGCGCCGCGCGGATCGAGTCAGTACGGACTATCTTGAGCCGTTTCTTGCGGAGAATGTGCAGCTTCCGAAGCGGATTGCTGCGAAAGATTCCTGGTATCCACAGGCGGCGTCGTGCATTGACCGGGCGGATACCATCTGCAGGACCTTTCCGAGGGGATATGAGCTGGCGCTGAAGGGATATCTGTTCGAGTTCTTTTATGTGCTGTTCACGCATGCGAAGCAGAGCAGGACAGGAGAAAAGAAGAGCCTGGAACGGCTGAAAAAAGTAATCAAATATGTGGAGACGAATTATCAGAAGCGAATTACGATTGCAGAGATTGCTTCGGTCTGCGGCTTTTCGGAATCGCATTTTATGAAGTATTTTAAACAGACGGTCGGCGTGTCGTTCCTGGATTATCTGAACGATTACCGGATGACGATGGCTTCCCGGATGCTGCTGGCATCGGAGGATAAGATTATTGATATCGCAGGGGACTGCGGGTTCGAGAATCTGTCGTATTTTAACCGGTGCTTTAAGAAGAAATATGGGGTGACGCCGAGCGGTTATCGGAGGCGGTAAGAGGAAAAAAGAACTGCTGCATCATGGATGCGTGACCATCCATAGTGCAGCAGCTGATACCTGTCGGGCAAATACGATTCCTGACGGATGATTATTCTTCGTCCTCGGTATACCCTTCCTCTTCGAGCATATCATTCAGTTCTTCGTCATCCAGCAGTTCGTCGAATGCGTCGGATACTGCTTCGAATTCTTCATCATCTTCAATGTTGATAAGCTCGATATCCTCGTCCCCGTTTTGAACGAAGCGATACAGGTAGACCTCGCCGTCGCTCTCATCATTCTGGGGAAGCAGAGCAATATAATCGTTGTCTCCTACCGGGAATACTGCAAGTACATCGCAGTCGATCTCCGAACCATCCTCCAGAGTCAGGGTAATTACATCATTGTCATCTTCATAAACGTCCAGATTGTCCTTATTCTCAGCCATTGTGAAAACCTCCATTACTTAAAATACTCCGAATCCTTTGGACACGGGCACAGCATGGTGCTACCTCTAATCTATCAGATTACAGGTTAAAATGCAAGCAGAACAGATGTTTACAAAACGAACCACAAGAGGTATAATTTTAATAAAGGACGGCAGCGTGAAAAGGGTGTCAGTATGTAAGAGAAAGGCGGTCTTTCGTTGGAACCAAATACACGACAGGTAAAAGTATCAGTCCGGAATCTGGTAGAATTCATTCTGCGTTCCGGCAGTTTAGATAATAGACAGGGAAAAAGGGAGCCGGAGGCGATGCAGGAAGGGAGCCGTCTGCATCGAAAGCTCCAGAAGCAGGCGGGGCCGGGATATCAGGCGGAGGTTGCGATGTCGGAGGTAACGGCGGTGTCCTACGAGGGCAGGGAGTACGAGATCTGCGTGGAAGGCCGGGCAGACGGGGTGATTACAGAAGAGGACGGAAGCGTTACGATTGATGAGATCAAGTGTGTCTACCGGGAACTGTCCGGAATTGAGGAGCCGGTGGGCGTACATCGGGCACAGGCGATGTGCTACGCCTATATGATTTCGGTAAAACAGGCGCTTGCCGCGGTTGGACTCCGCATAACCTATTGCAATATCGAGAGCGAGAACGTGAAATATTTTGAAGAACAATACACAGCACAGCAGCTCTATGACTGGTATCAGGAGCTGTTAAAGCAATACTGCAAATGGGCGGACTGGCAGTACGAATGGCGCCTTAAGCGCGATGCGTCGATTCGGAATATCGAGTTCCCCTTTCCTTACAGAGAAGGACAAAAAGAGCTTGCCGCGGGTGTATACCGTACGATTCTGCGCTCAAAGAAGCTTTTCTTGGAGGCGCCGACCGGAGTCGGGAAGACGATCTCGACGGTATTTCCGGCAGTAAAGGCGATGGGGGAAGGGCTTGCGGAGAAGATCTTTTATCTGACGGCCAAGACGATTACGAGAACGGTTGCGGAGGAAGCATTCCGGCTGCTACTTTCAAGGGGGCTCGCGTTTAAGCTGGTGACGCTGACGGCAAAGGAGAAGATCTGCGTTCTGGAAAAGCCGGAGTGCAATCCGTCGGCCTGTGAACGGGCGAACGGGCATTTTGACCGGGTGAATGACGCGGTATTTGATATGCTTTTGCACGAGGAGGGGATTACGAGGGAGCTCATCCTTCAGTACGCCGAAAAGCATAAGGTGTGTCCGTTCGAGATGTGTCTGGATGTGACGACCTGGGCGGATGGGATTATCTGCGATTATAATTATGTATTTGACCCGAATGTGTATCTGCGCAGATTCTTTACGGCGGAGAAGAAGCAGGATTATGTATTCCTGGTGGATGAGGCGCATAATCTGGTGGATCGGGCCAGAGAGATGTACAGCGCGGTGCTGAATAAGCAGGATTTTCTGACGGTGAAACGTCTGGTAAAGGCGGCGGGCGGCACGCATTCGGGCACGCTGATAAAACGGCTTGACGCATGCAATGCGCTGCTGCTTGCAATGAAACGCGAGTGTGAGAATTATGTGATTCGGGAGAGCGCCGGGGATCTGGCATTGAAGCTTCTGCATCTGATGTCGGAGTATGAGGAATATCTGGAGGAGATGCGGGAGCCGGAGGGGAAGGAAGAGATTCTGAACCTGTATTTCGCAGTGCGGCAGTTCCTTATGATTCATGAGCTTCTGGATGAGAAATATCTTATCTATACCGATTATAACGAGCAGGATGAGTTTCGGATTACGCTCGCCAGCATGGACCCATCCACGAATCTGAAGAGATGCCTGGACAAGGGTCGGAGCGCGGTCTTTTTCTCTGCGACGCTGCTTCCGATTCAGTATTACAGAGAGCAGCTTGGCGGGGAAGAGGAGGATTACGCGGTGTATGCGCCGACTCCGTTTAAGACGGAGAACCGGCTTTTGATGATCGGAAAGGATGTCAGCACCCGGTATACGAGGAGGAATTCATCCGAGTACGATAAGATTCTGGACTATATTGTGAGGTTTACCGGGATGCGCACGGGAAACTATCTGGTGTTCTTTCCGTCGTATCAGATGATGAACCAGCTGGCGGAGCTTGCCGGGGAAAGGCTTTCCGGACTTCGGATGCAGAAGAGCAGTATGACGGAGAGCGAGCGGGAGGAATTCCTTGCGTATTTTTGTGAGGAGCCGGACAAGACGAGGATTGGCTTCTGTGTGATGGGCGGCATCTTCGGCGAGGGAATCGATCTGAAGGATGATCGGTTAATTGGCGCGGTGATTGTGGGAACGGGGCTTCCGATGGTCTGTACGGAGCGCGAGATATACCGGGGTTACTATGAGGAACATAAGGGAAAGGGGTTTGAGTACGCGTACCTGTATCAGGGGATGAATAAGGTGCTGCAGTCCGCCGGACGGGTGATTCGAACCGTGACAGACCGAGGGGCGATTCTGCTGCTGGATGAGCGCTTTCTGCAGCCGCAGTATCAGAATATATTCCCAAGAGAGTGGTTCCCGCATTATGTGGTGAACCGGGACAGCATGGAGACCCGGCTCTCAAGATTCTGGGGAGGAACGGAAGAGTAAGGTACCGGGAATCCGGAATTATGAGAGAAAGATTAAGATTTTATAAAGGGTTTGAAGTTGCCTGTGGATTGCGCTATAATGGAGACAAAGGATTAAGATCCTGAGAAGAGAAGGAAGATGAGAACAGGTGCAGGTGCAGACCGGAAGCGGAGAAGAGCCGGAAGCAGATGAGGGAAGCGAAGGGCACTGAGACCTGCTTTAAAGCTGCAAAAGCAGAAGGATTGGAGTTTGAACAATGAATATATTATTTTTTTTGACGCCGAAGAGCGAAGTGGAGTATATCTATGATGACTTCACGGTCCGACAGGCGCTGGAGAAGATGGAGTACCATAAGTATTCCGCGATTCCGATGATCAACCGCAGGGGAGAATATGTCGGAACGATAACCGAGGGGGATTTCCTGTGGGCGTTCAAAGAACAGTATGCCCTGAATATGAAGTCAGCGGAACAGCTTCCGGTCAGGAGCATCAGCCGCAGAATGGATAACCGTCCGGTAAGCGTGAACGCGAATATTGAGGATCTGATATCAAAGGCGATGAGCCAGAATTTTGTGCCGGTGATTGATGATAATAAGATATTTATCGGAATTGTGCGAAGGAAAGAGATCATTCAGGTATGTTACGATAAGTACAAAGAAAAGGTCGGGATTTAGTAGGAAAAGGAGTGAATCCCCGATGTCTCATTGAGTAAAATGGTGGGGGAAACGGTACCCTGGCAGCTAAACACAGCCTCTTTTGGTGTCTGACTGTTAGGGTACCGTTTATGATTTCAGGTCATTTGGCATCAAACGGAAGGTCTCTGTTGTATCCACAATCCAAATTGGCACCGTTTTGCAGGGCAAATACATAAGGATAAATGACATTCCACAGCTCATGGCTCAACGGCGGACAGAGATCCTCCACGATAAACTCATCCCCTGGCTTGAAGTACCCGCATTGATGATCTCAGTCAAATGCAATCGCGAAACCATCCCTCCGGCGCAGAAATCGGGACCCGCCGGGAGGTTAGTCTTTCGTTTCTATCCGGCGCCTATATCTGAGAAGGCGCTTTTCCGTATATCTTTTTGTAAGCGCGAAAGAACGAGGAATAATCCTGGAATCCGGCGGCTTCCGATGCTCTCGCGGGAGAAGTCCCCTGCAGCATCATCTGTTTGGCAAGGGCGACGCGTTTATGAATCACATAATTCATAACCGTGGTGCCGGTTGCTTTCTTGAACAGGGTATTCAGATAGTATTTGCTGATATAAAACTGCCGGGAGAGATTGTCCAGATTAAGGTCCTCCGTCAGATGCTGATTGAGATACTGAATCATCTGCTTGACGGCGGCGTTATCATATCCGGCTGTGCTTCCCTGCCGTTTTCGGCTCAGGCGGACGATCTCAACAAGCAGATTCTGGGTGCGCAGATGCACCGCAGCATTCCTCAGGTCCTCGTCCATGGAAGCGCAGGCGCAGATATCCTCAAAATATCGATCCAGCCCAAAGGAATCCACATTCTCAAAGTAAATATCATTGGAACCCCCGGAGAACGGAGCCAGCAAAAGAGAGGCGTTCTCGTTCAGAACCGTGGAGGAGTCGAAATGAACGGACATCCGCTCGTAGCCGCTGTCGGATTCGATCCGAACGCCATGAAAGACATTCGGAGCAAGCAGCAGAACGCTGTGCGGGGTCGGGACGTATTTTCTGCCTTCGACCAGATAGCTGACCTGTCCGTCGATGAAATAATAGATCTCATAGCGGCTGTGGCAGTGCAGGGCGTAAGAATTCGTCTGTAGGTAGGAGCGTTCTTTATGGAAGCCCACAAAATCTCCTCCGGATGCAATTTTTTCTCCTTTTTTATGCGAAATCTCGCTCCATTCTTTTTTCTCATTTATAATATCCATTGTAGTCACCATATCCGGCGGTAAGCCGTATCCTGATTTGTATAAATCTTATAAAATCCGTCGCATTTATTATAATAGAAGATCACTATTTTTACAATAGGAATATGCTGATTTGCAATGACATTTTAAAGGGAACATGGTATTCTAACTATATTAAAGCAGTTGTAAAAGAACTGAAAGAATAGAGAAGGAGAGGAATTTACTATGATACTTGGTGCACAGTTATACACAGTAAGAGATTATATTCAGAACGAAAAGGACATCCGTTTCACCCTTGCGGAAATTGCGAAAATGGGCTACACGACCGTTCAGGTTTCCGGCATGGGCAAGATCGATCCGCATGTTCTGCGCGGAATCTGCGATGAGCTCGGATTGAAGATTGTTCTGACACATAACGGTATTGACCGTTTCATCAATGATACCGATGAGCTGATTAAGGAGAATGAGATTCTGGGAAGCGACCATATCGGCCTTGGTGCAATGCCGTCCAGATATCAGAATGCATGGTGGATTCATCATCTTAAGAGCGACTTAGAAGAGCCGATTAAGAAGATTGCGGCTGCGGGAAAGCGTTTTATGTATCATAACCATCATTTTGAATTCACGAGGGTGGAGGAGAAGAAGAGACTCATCGACATTCTGTTAGAGGATTTCACTCCGGAGGAGATGGGTATTACCTTAGATACTTTCTGGGTTCAGGCAGCCGGTGCAAGCCCGTTAGAATGGGTTGAGATTCTGAAGAACAGAATCCCCTGCATCCATCTGAAGGATATGACAGTCAAGGGCGGCCAGCGCATCATGGCTCCGGTTATGGAGGGAAATATTAACTTTAAGCCGATTCTGGATAAGTTAGAGGAACTGAAATGCACGAAGTATCTGTTGGTTGAGCAGGATGACTGTGAGGGAAGCCCGCTTGCCTGCCTGAAGACGAGCTATGACAATCTTGCTTCGTTAGGATACAGATAGGCGGCTGCGGTACCTTACCATTCGGACGGAAGAGTGGGGTTTCGTGGAATGGATGAGGGCAGCAGGAAGGAGACAGCTATGGTATATCGAGTTGGTGTCGTTGGATGCGGCGCGGTTGCGAAGGCCCATGCGAAGAGCCTTGCAAAGTTGGATAATGTAACAGTTGTTGGATTTGCGGATATCAGACCGGAGAGAAGTGCCGAGTTTGCGGCCGAATATGGCGGCAATGCTTACGCGAGTCTCAACGAGCTGCTGGAGAAGGAAGAACTGGATGTGCTTCACATCTGCACGCCTCACGCGCTTCATGTTCCGATGGCTTTGAAGGCGGCGGAAAAAGGAATCAACGTATTTACGGAGAAGCCCGCGGCGGTGAATGAAGAGCAGATGGATGCGCTTTTGGAGGCGGCAAAGAAGGTAAAGGTAGGCGTATGCTTCCAGAATCATTATAATGACAATTCGCGTTATGTTGAACAGGAGCTGAAGTCAGGCCGGGCCGGAAAGATCCTCGGTGCGCGCGCATTTGTGACGTGGAAGCGCCTTGCACCGTATTATACGGAGAGCGGCTGGAGGGGCACGCGGGAGCTGGAATGCGGCGGGGTTCTGATCAATCAGGCGATTCATACCCTGGATCTGCTGCGGTCATTCATAGGCGACCCGAAAGCGGTCGAAGCAAAGACATCGAACCATCATCTGAAGTCAGTCATCGAGGTTGAGGATACGGTGGAAGCCTATATTCAGTTCGAGGACTGCGCGGCAAGCTTTTACGCGACGACGGCTTATTGCCAGGACGCTCCCATTATGCTCGAACTGATCTGTGAGAATAAGAGCTACCGAATCGAGGGCGCCGACCTGTACATAAAAGAAAAAGATGCCCCCCGCTTTACCGCAATCAATTTCGCGGAAAAAGAGGCCTTCGGAAAAGGCTACTGGGGCACCGGCCACCTGGCCTGCATCCGCAACTATTACGCGTCCTTATCCGGAGAAGAAGAGTACCTTGTCACCCTTCCGGAGGTAGACAAGACAATGCGCCTGATGTTCGCCATCTACCGCTCTGCCGAGGAAAACCGTCCGATTGAACTTTGCTAAAACGCATGAAAGACATGTGAGATATTAGCGATAAAACAGCTGATATCCCGCCTTATGCACCTACTGCAGATTTCGTACCGCTCCAAACAGGCATAAGGCAATCGCATAGACAATGATCAGCCCGTTATTCCAGGAGGGAAGCTTCCTTCCCTTATAACGCAGCCAGGCATAATAGAGTAATTCCGCGGCAAGCAAAGGCCCCGTTACGAACAGGAACGGATTCGCCTGATACGCCGCTGCAAAATTACATTCAGTTAGATTCATAATCAGGGTGGTTATCCCGCAGCCGGGACATAACCACCCTGTTACGATCCGAAACATACAGGGGATTGCAAGCCCGGTGACCTTTAGCCACACGAAATAGGCGAAGCCCGTTCCGAGCAGAATCAGAATTCCTGTAAATCGGTTCCTGTTCTTCATTATGATACCGCCTTGTTCAAAGTATCCTGAATCAGGCAGTAACTGACGATCGAAAGCCCTACGATGGAAAGAATCAGATAAAGAATCGCGGAGTTCCCGTTCTCGCCCTTGATACGGTCACAGCGCTCGCCCATCTTGTACAGCCAGTAGATTCCGTAGATACCGCAGGTAAGCAGGGAGAATAAGAATACCATGCCGCCGGATGTCGCGTTCGTCTCTCCGGACAGCAGATTCACCTCGTCGTTCAGCTTAATCATCCAGTAAATATCATAGATTCCGCACGTAACGAAGCTTAAGATAACCGCTACAACAATATTGCGCGGCTGAATGCCGGAGCTGTACGCGGCATTGTTGTAAGAGCTGTTATAAGAGCTCTGATACCCGTCCTGCGCGCCATAAGAATTCTCGGTCTGGTCGGACCGGGTATCCTGGGTCAGCGGACTTCCGCACTGGGTACAGAATTTGGCATTGTCTTCGCATTGAGATCCGCATTGTGTGCAATATTTCATCTTATATCACCCTCCTGTGATTAGATTTAGTATGCACTTATATTACCATAGAATGGGCGGGATGACTATATGTATTTTGAAGTTCTTAGCTTTTTTTAATGATTCTTTATTTATTTTTCGGGAATATCTTTCTTAACTTTTTAATAAAAGACGAGGCGCAGACGGATTATGCAGAAGCGGGGCGGCAGATAATATCGCCGCCCCAATCGTTGACCATCATGCACAGCCGTCGCTCTTCGGGCAGTTCTTCTCAAATGACGGATTGCAGGCGTAGAAATTCCGGGAGTCCAGATTATCCTGGACGATCCGGAGACCTTCGCCGAAGCGCTGAAAATGCACGATTTCGCGTTCACGCAGGAAACGGATCGGATCGCAGACCTCGGGATCCTTTACAAGGCGAAGGATGTTGTCGTAGGTCGTGCGGGCCTTTTGTTCCGCAGCCATGTCTTCATGCAGGTCGGTAATGGGATCGCCCTTCGACTGAAATACGGTGGCCGAGAACGGAGTTCCGCCTGCGGCCTGCGGCCAGAGACCGAGGGTGTGATCCACGTAGTATTTGTCAAAGCCGGACTCTGCAATCTGCTCAGGCGTCAGATTCCGGGTGAGCTGGTGGACAATGGCACAGATCATCTCCATATGGGCGAGCTCTTCCGTACCGATGTCCGTCAAAAGACCGGACACCTCACGGTACGGCATGGTATAACGCTGCGAGAGGTAGCGCTGCGAGGCGGCTAATTCTCCATCGGGACCTCCCGATTGCAGAGGGTGAGAATCGAAGGGCGGGAGAGAAGAGTCTTAGCGGGCCGATTCAAGGAGGAGGCGCAGAGCGGATAACTCCTCCGGATGATCTGTGTAATAGGCGGACAGCCGGGAACTTAATTCCCGGCTGATTCGCAGCCGAAGCGCGTCCGATAATTCCGCGGACAGGCTATCATCAGGCTGGGGAACGGGATCCGCTTCGATAAGGGATGGAAGGAGCGAGGGCGGCTTGCGCGGCATATATGGATACCTCCTGAAAAAAGGTGCGGTTCTGATTCTACTATATGACGGGAAGGGTTAGAAATGCCCGGCGCGGAATATAGTAAAGAGAAAGAGAGGAAAGGGAGAACCCGGATGAGTCAGAAATTCGAGCCTGCGGCGCCGAACCGAACCGGTGCCGCTTATATTCGGGTGTCCACAGAGGACCAGATAGAATATTCCCCGGACAGCCAGCTGCGAAAGATCAGAGAATATGCGGAGGCGCATGGAATTGTCCTGCAGGATAAAATGATTTTCGCGGATGAGGGGATCAGCGGAAGGTCGGCTGATAAAAGACCTGCATTCATGCGCATGATCGGGGCCGCGAAGCAGAAGCCGCGGCCGTTCGATGTAATTCTGGTGTGGAAATTCTCACGATTTGCCAGAAGCCGTCAGGACAGTATTCTGTATAAATCCATGCTTCGGAGGGACTGCGGTATTGAAGTGATTTCCGTGACCGAGCAGCTGAACGGCGATCCTACGTCGATTCTGATAGAGGCGCTTTTGGAGGCGATGGATGAGTATTATTCAATCAATCTGGCGCAGGAGGTCCGCAGAGGAATGAATGAGAAATTCTCCCGCGGCGGCGTGGTGTCGGTTCCGCCGTTCGGATATCGGATGGGGGAGGGCGAGGGAGGGGAGGAGCGGATATTTGTTCCGGATGAACGTGCGGAGTATGTGCGGATGATCTATGAGCGTTTCGTGGAAGGAGAGTCCTGTCGGAAGATTGCGGCTTTCTTAAATGCGCTTGGCGTGCGGACTGTGAGGGGGAACCGGTTCGAGAGCCGAGCGGTGGAATATATTTTGTCGAACCCTGTCTATATCGGAAAGCAGCGAAGGTGTGTGGCGGATGGCCGGAAGATGGAGGTTGCGGACGGCCGGCAGGAGCCGTTAATTGCGGCCTCGCTGTATGAAGCGGCAGCACAGCGGTTATCGGAAGAGAAGAGGAAAACATGTACGGCCGTTCGGGAGCTGCCGGGGAACGGTTATGCGCTCAAGGGAATTGTCCGGTGCGCACGGTGCGGCGGTATGCTGACTCGGGCGGATGGGGGAAGGGCGCTGCAGTGCGGGCGGTATACGAAGGGATTGTGCACAGAGAGTCACTATATCCGAATGGAGACATTGGAGGCAGCGGTAATGGACGGAATCGAGAGGGATGCGGAGCAGGCCGCGAATCGGAAGGAAGAGTATTTAAGAAAGGGGGAGGAGATTGTGATACGAAGCCGTGCGGACAATCGGGAGCGTCCGAAAGCTGCAGCAACTGCGGAGGAGCGGGCATTTTGGCGGGAGAAAAAAAAGCTTGCGCGAATCGAAGCGGCATATGAGGAAGGAATCGACAGCCTTGAGGAATATCGGGAGAAAAAAGCGGCGGCGATGGCAAGAATAGAGGGGCTTAAAGCGAGCGGAGAGTGTGACGGGCGCAGAGGACAAATAACGGCCCCGCCGTCTGGAAAACCGCTTTATATGCGCCTTTCTCAGGTCTGCATACTGCTGCGGTCTTCCGAAATCAGCGAAGCCGTTAAGAATATTGTGCTTCGTACCCTGATTCGGGAGGTTGTCTACCACCGGGATACCGAAGAGATTCAGATTATCTATCGAAGCTGACTGTTGAGAGTGATTTATTCTGCCTTAGCAGCAAGGCTCTCCGCGCGTTCAATTGCCGCGCCGATATTCGGGCAGATATTCTCTTCGCCGACTTCCTTTACGAATCCGGCCATTGTCATTGCCTTGAGAGGCTGCTCGTTGACGTGGGAGAAGATCAGAGTGACATTCTGAGCCGCGCATTTGCTGTGAAGATCCATCAGGGAATTCATTGCAGTGCTGTCAAGCGCGGATACATTGCCCATACGAAGGATGAGGGCGCGGGTGTGATCCTGAACGGCGATGCGGCCAATCTGATCGGCGGCTCCGAAGAAGAGCGGTCCGGTTACTTCATATACGGAGATGTGCTTTGACAGGCTGCGCAGATTCTCGTCATCCTGTTCGGCCTCGGAAGCGTCCTTCCAGCTCCTGACATCCGTTACATCGCTCATGCGCTTCATGAACAGCAGGCACGCCAATATCATGCCGACCGCGATTGCAACCACCAGATCAAATACAACGGTCAGTACGAACGTCAGCACGAGTACGAGAATATCGCTCTTCGGAGCGGTCTTAACCAGGCGGACGAAGGTTCTCCACTGGCACATATTGTAGGCAACCATGAATAAAATTGCGGCGATAGTGGGCATCGGAATCAGAGCTGCGTAGGGCATCAGAACCACTAATACCAGTACGAGAACGATGGCGTGAACCATTCCGGCAACGGGAGTTCTGCCTCCGTTCTTTACGTTGGCAGCGGTTCTTGCGATTGCGCCGGTTGCGGGAATTCCGCCGAAGAGAGCGGAGGCAACGTTGCCGGCACCCTGCGCGACAAGCTCCATGTTGGAACGGTGCTTTCCGTTAATCATCCCGTCTGCAACCACACAGGAGAGCAGGGACTCAATCGCTGCAAGGATTGCAATCGTAAATGCATCTGGAAGCGCGGTCTGAATCATCTCAAAGCGAAAGCTCGGAAGACGGAAGGACGGAAGACCGCTCTTGATGGTGTAGAGATCGCCGATGGTATTAACCTTTAAGGGGAGGAACTTCACCATCAGGATGCCGACAATAACCGCAACGAGGGATCCGGGGATCTTCTCGGTAATCTTCGGCATGATAATCAGAATCGCAAGGCAGACCACGCCGACAATAACCGCGTGGAAATTGATGCTGGAGATTCCGGCAAAGAACGCCTTCAGCTTCTCCATGGTCTCAATCGTCGGCATCCCTTCCGGATAGGTAACTCCGAAGAAATCCTTGAACTGTCCGATTACAATCGTAACCGCGATACCGGAGGTAAATCCGGTCGTGATGGTAAAGGGAATGAATTTGATAAGGGCTCCGAACCGGCACAGTCCCATGATAATCAGAATAATACCGGCAAGGATGGTGGCAACCGCGAGACCGTCTATCCCGCTCTTTGCGACAATGCCAGCCACGATCGTAGCGAAGGCTGCTGTGGGACCTGCAATCTGCACCTGGCTGCCGCCGAGTGCGGAAATGACAAATCCGGCAATAATCGCCGTGTAAATACCCTGTTCCGGACCGACACCGGATGCGAGAGCAAGTGCGATGGAGAGCGGAAGCGCAATAATTGCGACAATAATACCCGCGACTACATCATTCAGAAACTGCTTTTTGTTGTACCCTTTTAATGTTGTGAATAACATGGGGCGCATTTTTTCCATTTTCTTTTGTCTCCTGTTCTTTCTGGTTTGCTTTCGTTGGGCCGTTGGGCCATTTGGCCTCCTGGCGTTTTGCTTTTCTGTTTATAAAATTTTTCGAAAAAAGCTCCGTGTTTTATTATAGCGGCTTTGCGGCAGATGTCCAGAAAAATTTATATTTTTTTTAGAAGATTGACAGAATGGAAAAAAGAGTTCCGGAGATTCCTTTCGGTGCATATCATAATATGAGCCAAGACTCCAAAATAAGGAAAGGAATCCGAAAATATGACAGAAAATTATGTTGCATTATCCTTGGAAACGCACCTGTTTTTTGCAAGAATCATGAAGGAGCACGCGCTGTTCCTGGAGGCAGGATTTCCCTGCAAGGAGAGCGAGTGGATTGAAAGAGGGGACAGCTTAAGGAAAGAATTCGAGAACCTGCTGATGGAGGCTGTAAGAATCAGCAGCGGCAGAGTAAACAGCCCGATTCTGAATTCGGATGAGCTGGTGACGGAATTCACGATAAACGCGGAAAAAAGGACGGAGTGCCTGAGCGGCGTTCCGATTAACACGGAATTAACAGAGATGGAGAAGGAGCTTCGCGCAGGAACGGGGAGGGAGAATAATCCGGAGATTTTTCGTATCGTTCATCGGATGAACGAACGCTCCCTTCGGCTTCTGAATGAACTGATCGATTTTAAGGAAGACATTCTGAGAGAAGTAAAAGCGGCAAATCTGTTTACGTTCAATTATCCGCTTCTGATTGAGCATATTTTAAGAGAGGCACGTCTGTACCGTTCTACGATTGAACAATTAATGAGCGGACGTCCGGTATCTTACAGGAGCCTTCTTGGAACAGAAGATTTCTGGAATCGGATTATGATGGAACACGCACTCTTTATCCGAGGCCTTCTGGACCCGTCGGAGGAGGCATTAATCGAGATGGCGAATGACTTCGCGATTGATTATAAAAAGCTTTTGGAAAGAGCCGAAAAGCAGGACTGTGAAGCAAGGGAGAGCTATGAGGTGCGGCAAAGACGGGAGGAGAGGCAGAATTGTGCGGGAAGGCAGGATTGTGCGGGAAGGCAGAATTATACAGGAAGACAGAATTATGCGGGAAGACAGAATTATGCGGGAAGACAGAACTATGCGGGAAGACAGAATTATGCGGGAAGACAGAATGATGCGGGAAGACAGAATGATATAGAAAGACAGAACTATGCGGCAGAACAGGACCGGATGGAAAGAGCGGATTTTACGGAGGATTCCTTAAGGGAGACGTTAAAATACCGGGAATTCAAAACAGCGGGAACGAAAGGCATATTGGACTGCGAGATTGCCTCCGTTATCCTGCCTTTGCTCGCCGATCATGTCCTGCGTGAGGCAAATCATTATATCCGCATTATGAAATCCGCGAATAGGAGGGAGGGAAGGTAAATGGAATTATGCAGCTATCCGTGTCCGAACAAAACGCGCCGTTACGAAATCGAAGCAATTCAGATTCCGATTGTATATAACAAATACGGAGATCACGATCCGGATGGCCTTTTGTATGTTCTGAAAAAGGACGCAGAGCGAATCAGGGAGGGAGCGCTCCGGAATTTTAATCAGGAGGTTCCGCAGCCGTACGAAGAGGTGATGCCGTTGGTGATCCGCGCAAATGTGGGGGAGAGGGTCGAGATTTTGTTCTCGCACTTGTTAGACCGTCCGCTCTCGATTCACGTGCAGGGACTGGAGTATGATGTTCAGACGTCCGACGGCGCAAGCGTGGGTTTTAATCCGGATTCTACAACAAGGCATCAGATCACTTATACCTGGTATGCCGCGGAAGAAGGCGTGTATCTGTTCCACGATATGGGAGACTCTACAGGAGGGGAAGAGGGGACAAATATACACGGCCTGTTTGGTGCAATAATTGTGGAGGCCGCAGAATCCGCCTGGCTCGATCCCAGGACGGGAGAAAGACTGGAAAGCGGCTTGTTCGCGGATATTTATCATCCGACAAAGCCTGCGTTCCGGGAGTATGCCGTATTCTTCCATGATGAGTTGGAGATGAAGGATAAGGACGGCAATCCGCCGGTGGATCCGCATACCGGGCTTTTATCCGCGACCACGGCAATCAGTTATCGTTCCGAGCCGATGCGCAACCGCATGCCGCTTTCCCATGATCATGCGGACAGCGGAGAGGATATATCCATGAGCTCCTGGGTATACGGGGACCCGGCGCCGCCGATCCTGCGCGCCTATGTGGGGGATCCGTCGAAGATACGGCTGATTCACGGGGGTGTGAAGGAAACCCATGTCTTTCATCTGCATAACCACCAGTGGCGGCTGGAAGGAGACAATCAGAATTCGACGATTATCGACTCCATTACTGTAAGCCCGCAGGAGTGCTATACGTTAGACATTTTGTTCGGCGCGGGCAGCCTGAACGGAACCATCGGAGATGTGATATTCCACTGTCATTTATACCCGCATTTTCACGAGGGAATGTGGACATTGTGGAGAATTCATGACCGTTTGGAGGACGGCAGCGGAAAACTTCCGGACGGAACGCCGATTCCGCCGCTGAAACCGCTGGCCGACCGGATGGCTCCGCCGAAGAAGGATGACCTTCATCCGGGATATCCGAATTTTATCAACGGTACGTTTGGCGAGCCGCCCCTTCAGCCTCCACTTGGGATATTGAATCCGGATGGAACGAATAAAATCGAGCCGACCGATCCGGAACGGGCAAATTTTGTGGAGGAATTCGTTCCGGGAGCGCTTTATACCGATACCTGCCCCTGTGATACGGACTGTCATGTGAAGGTCTTTGAAATTGCGCTGATTCAGGCTAAGGTAACGTATAACAGTTATGGCTGGCACGACCCGCAGGGCAGGTTTTTTGTCCTGAAGGAGGAACTGGAACGCCATGGAGGGCTGGAGGCTTATATCCGGAAGGTGGAAGACCAGGTGATTCAGGCGGAGCCCCTTGTGATTCGGGCAAATGCCGGGGACTGCGTGGAAATCCGCCTTACCAATCTGCTTCCGGAGTATCTGGAAGCAAGTCCGTTCCAGCTGCGGACACTGACAGACATTGTGGGGTATCATATTCACCTTGTGAAGTTCGATACTATTGTATCGGACGGCGCGGCAAATGGCTGGAACAATATTGCCGGAGCGAGACAGTACGAAACTCTGATCGAGCGTTTCTTTGCGAATACGGAGCTGAACACGGTATTTTTCCATGATCATCTTTTTGCAAATTCGCACCAGCAGCATGGGGTATTCGGTGCCCTGCTGATTGAAGAGGCCGGTGCTACGTTCCACGATGTGCGGACGGGAGAGAAGCTTGCGTTCGGGACAAAAGCGGTCATTCGGCGGAAGGACGGAACTTCGTTCCGCGAATTCGCACTGTTCGTCCATGATTTTGCGTTTTTATTCGATAAAGAGGGAAAGCCTCTGAACCCGCCGGAGGTTCCGGGAGCGCATGATGACCCTGGCGTCATGGGAATCAATTACCGAAGCGAGCCGATGAGAGAACGTCTCAAATGCGGAGATGATCCGGCCTATGTATTCAGCTCCCTGGTTCATGGGGATCCGGCGACGCCGATTCTTGAGACGTATCCGGGGGAGGAGATGGTGATTCGCCTGCTGGACGGTGCGCATGAAGAGCAGCATGCGTTCAATCTGACGGGAATGTCCTGGAGAAAGGAGATTACGGATGCCGGTTCCCCGATCGTGGCGTCTCAGACACTTGGAATCTCGGAGGCATTCAACATTCGGATTACAAAGCAGTATGGGCCGGGCGATTATCTGTATTATTTCGGCGGAATTGACGACGCGTGGCTTGGCCTGTGGGGAATAATACGGGCTTACGGATGTGTGAATGAGAAGCTGAAACCTCTTTGCAGGGCAGGAAATCGGATCCTTCCTCTTCCGCCGTGCCCGACGAACCGTTCGGTCGTTCGGAAGTATGACATTGCGGCGATTCAGCGCAATATTCCTTATAACCGGTACGGGGATCATGATCCGAACGGACTGATCTTCGTGCCGTTAGAAGAAGCGGAAGCCGCGATGCAGAAGAATTATCAGCCGAGACCTCTGATTCTGCGCGCAAATGCCGGAGACTGGATTGAGGTTACGCTGCACAATCTGTTTGATCCAAGGGAACCGATTCCCTACTTTGATTACCCGCGTGTTCCGCTTGACCGCGAGCACAAGCCCTCTATGCGGGTGTCCTTAAATCCGCAGTTTCTGCATTATGATCCGATCCGGGATTCGGGAATTAATGTCGGATATAACAATCAGGAGCAGACGGTTGGAGTCGGGGAAAGCAAAAAATATCTGTGGTATGCCGATAAGGAGTACGGCTCCTGTATCATACAGTCATTCGGGGATATGCGAAACCACAGGTATCACGGGCTGTTCGGAGTCATTGTCATCGAACCGGCCGGCGCAAGGTGGTATAAGAATTTTTCGTTTGCAAGAACCGTCCATGACGAGACGGCTGCGATTGTTGCGCCGGGTGAGGAACGCTTCCGGGAATGCGTTGTGGTGGTTCAGAACGGAATCCGCATGCTGGATAAGGATAATGTGCTTGTTAAGACCGCGGCCGGGGAGGACGGCGAAGAGATCGATGCGGAGGATACCGGGGAAAAGGGCTATAACTACCGCTCGGAGCGTTTCGCAAACCGCCTGAAACGAAATTCCCGGATATCCAAGGTATTCAGCAGCCGGATACACGGAGATCCGGCAACGCCGGTATTCCGGGTATACACCGGGGACCGGGTGATATTTCGAACGGTGATGCCTGCTGATAAACCGAGAAATGTCGGATTCTGTCTTCACGGGCATACCTGGAAGCGGCAGCCGAACGATACCCTGCCCCGGACGATCCCGCTTCGGGGAGGAATCAGTATCGGCAACACCTACAACATGGAACTGAAAAACGGTGCTTCCGAGCCGGGAGATTATCTCTACCGTTCCGGAAGCTTTAAGTGGGATGTTGAGTCCGGTATGTGGGGAATATTCCGGGTGCTGAAGCAGGGAATCCGCTGCAGATGCAAAAACATGTGCAGAAAAGCGTTCGAATATGTGTGCAGAACGGAAGAGACGGGGAGACACAGGAAGCAGTCTTAGAAGCCATTTTCGAATTATCCCATGATGCAATTCGGACCTCCGAACTGGGTGATAATGACCTGAGCGATCTTTGGATTCGGATTGGTTATTTTAACGGGATACTGCAGTCTTTTTTCGTACGTCCACATCGATCAGCACACTCCTTCCCAGGGCCACGGGCCGGTTGCCCATTGCCATTTACAATCGTCAGTCATGTCATAGAAACGTAAGGGGCCGTAAAGCTTCGTGTATTCGGCCACGGCTTCCTCGCGGAGGGCCGCGTATTTGTTGTAATATTCAAGCCCTTCCCTGCAGTCCGGATGGGTATCCAGGAAGAGACGCATGTCATCGAGCACAAAGCTGAGCTCGGTAATCCGGTGCATCATATCGGTTCTGCTTGCTGCCATGGCTAACTGCACCTCCTTCCAAGGAAATCAAGATACAAATCTGCGAACAAAGTACCGCACTGCAGCGCCTCGTGCGGCGACTTCAGATTGGAAAAGGACTGAACCGGAACATACGCCATGCCCAGCGGAAAATCCTTCATATCGCCGATGCAGCCGTGAAGCAGTCCGGAGGACTGGCAGGAATCTGAGTCGGAGCAGGAAGGACCGGAGGGTCTGGTGTCCTGACCGGGGCAGGAAGGTCTGTTGTCCTGGCCAGGGCAGGACGGTCTCGAGGGTCTGGTATCCTGACCGGGATAGGAAGGCCTCGAGGGTCTGGTGTTCTGGCCGGGATAGGAGGGTCTCGAAGGTCTGGTGTTCTGACCGGGGCAGGAGGGGCCTGTGGGGCCGGTATTCTGTCCGGAGCCGGACCTCATACAGTCTCCTGACATGCCGGACATCGTATGATTCATATTAGATGAGCCTGTATCAGAACCGGTATACCTGCCGTAGCCGGACTGTCTGAAATTATTCATAAGGGAACTCCTTTCATGGATGATAGTAGAGGCGTAAGCCTATAGGATATCTTATGAAAAAAAACGAATTTTGTGAGAGCTGACGGAATCAGGCGCAGTCGGTAAGGGAAGCACAAGATTACCAAAAAGGAATTGCGTGAAATGCCGGAAATGGTTTGACATTCGTATTCGGATAAGATAGAATTTAAGAGGATATTGTCGAAATATGGGGGATGCAGCATATGTATTATTTTATTGTGAATAGGAAATCACGGACGGGAAAAGCGAAGAAGATATGGGAAAAGGTAGAAGCGGAGCTGAAGCGCCGAAAGGTGGAGTACGAGGCTTATTTGACGGAATATGCCGGACATGCCAGCGTCCTGGCGGATCAGATCTGTGGGGAGGACGACTCGGTTAAGAAGATTGTCGTATTCGGCGGCGATGGGACTGTGAATGAGGTAGTGAACGGAATTGAGGATTATCGGAATGTGATTCTGGGATATGTGCCGTCCGGTTCGAGCAACGATCTGGCAAGAAGCATGGGAATTCCGAGAGATTCGCTGGAAGCGCTGGATAGGGTCCTCAATTCGAAGAATTTGATATATATTGATCACGGACAGATTGATTTTTGCGATGGGAATCCGACGAGGCGGTTCGCGGTGAGCGCCGGAATCGGATTTGACGCGGCAGTGTGTAAGGAGGCGATGCATTCGACGGTGAAAGAGATTCTGAACCGGTTCGGCCTTGGCAAGCTTACTTATGTGGGAATTGCGGTTCGGCAGATTCTGTCGGGTGCGATGTTCGACGCGCAGATTACGGTGAATGATAATAAGAAGCATACGGTCCGGAATGTATTTTTTATGACAGCGATGAATCAAAAATATGAGGGCGGAGGCTTGCCGATGGCACCGCAGGCCGATCCGACGGACGGACTTTTATCCGTGTGCCTGGTACATGGAATTCCGAGATGGAAGATTTTACTGATGTTCCCGACGATATTTGCTGGAAAGCATGTGCTGGTAAAGGGGATTGATACCTTTAACTGCAAGTCCGTTGAGCTGCAGGCCTCCAGGCAGATGGACGTACACACGGACGGTGAGGTTGGAATTCAGCGCAGCCGTGTTAAGATGTCAATATACCCTGACAAGATTCGGATGATGCAGTAGGGGGATAACCAAAAAGAACGATATACCCGGGGAGCAGATCATCTTTAGCTGCAGAAAGCAGGCTGCCCGCGGGGCGGCGGTCGGAAATGAGGTGTGGAATTGAGAAGTTACAGCGGATATAGAAGAAGGAGATATCGCAGGAATGGGGGAGGCGCGGGAGTAGTGGTACCGGTTGTTGCTGCTGCGGCCGTTACGGCGGTATGCTGCGCACTGTATTATTTTATGGGAATTACAGCGGAATATGTGGCGATTCTTTGCGGCGTGATTTCGGCGGGAGGGCTCATCAGTCTGCTGGTGAGCGCGAATTATGACAGCCTGCTGTTATATCTGGTGAGTGTGCTCGGATTGGGAGCGGCCGGATATGGGCTGGTATTTCGGCTGATCTTCCGGTGGTTCCCCTCTGATTCGGAGTTGCCATGGCTTGCGCTTGCATGCCTTGCAGTCATTGCGGCGCTGGGCGTAGTGGTACGGATGCTGTCGGGGGATGGACGATTTGAGAATTTTAAGAGGTTTTTTCTGGTTACGAATCTAATTTTGGGGGCACTGTATGCCTGGGGGCTTGTCTGGGTGCTTTTGCTTCACAACAGGGAGTATTCTCCGTTCACCGGTTCGATGCAGTGGATTCCGTTCGCAAGGCTTTCCGAGTATATTGAGGATGTGATTATGGGAATCGGAGAGATGCAGGATGTAATTGGATATCTTGCGGTGCGGATCCTGCTTTATGTGCCGTATGGCTATTATTGCGCGGTTCTGCTTAAAGATAACCTGGTATTGGTGCGGTTCCCGCTTATTGTGCTGCTTCCCATAGCAGTCGAGGCTGTACAGCGGATTGGTTCGCTTGGAGGAACGGATATTGATGATGTAATATTTGGCATCATCGGAGGGATGCTTGGGGTTCTGGTGTATTGTGTCATTGACGGACTGCGCAGAGTCATTACGGGAAAGGGACTTCTGGAAAGGGAGTCATCGTATTAAGAGACTGTCAGCCCGTCAGTGATAGTAAGCCTGGTACAGCGCCTGAGGTTAACGGACTCCGCGGAAGCCTTTTCCGAGCACCAGAAATCCGATGACAAGCAGGGCCAGATTTAAAACAAGGACAACCGTGCCGGAGCTGATGGCGCCCTTTGTCAGGCTGCTGACCAGAACAGCTACACTGGTTACTCCGCCGATGGAGAAGTTGTTCGGAAATTTGAAAAAGTAGACGCCGAATACAACGAGCAGGACGCCAAGGGTAATGGCAAGATATTCTTTGATTGTTCTACCCACGATAATGATTCTCCTTTCGATGATGTGCTTTCATTATAATCATATTGGGGGAAAGACACAACGGGTTTTGGAGAATTTGCACTTTTTTTTGTACTATTTGGATTGTCTGAAGGATTCGATTGCATTTGACGGAAAAATCGTATATAGTATAGGTAAGAAAAAATAAAAGCAAACAGGGAAGCTTTCGTGAGAAATGCTTCTATTTTATGCGAAGGAGGATGTCATCATGAAGATTATTGAGGCAAAGAGCTATGAAGATATGAGCAGAAAGGCAGCGAATATTATTTCCGCTCAGGTTATCTGTAAACCGGACAGCGTTCTGGGACTTGCAACGGGTTCGACTCCGATTGGTACATATAAGCAGTTAATTGACTGGTATCATAAGGGAGATGTGGATTTCTCCGAGGTAACTTCGGTGAATCTGGACGAGTATGCCGGACTGGACGAGACGAATGATCAGAGCTATCGTTACTTTATGAATCACAATTTCTTCGATCATATTAATATCCGAAAGGAATACACATATGTTCCGAACGGTCTGGCAGAGGATCTGGAGGCAGAGGGACGCAGATACGACGAGCTGATTGAGTCGCTTGGCGGTATCGATCTTCAGCTTCTGGGAATCGGTCACAACGGCCACATCGGATTTAACGAGCCGACGGATGAGTTCGTAACCGGTACGCATGTGGTATCGCTCGGTGAGTCCACGATTCAGGCGAACGCACGATTCTTTGCAAGCGCGGACGAGGTTCCGAAGAAGGCGATTACGATGGGAATTCGTGCGATTCTGCAGGCAAAGAAGGTAGTTCTTGTTGCGAACGGAACGGACAAGAAAGAGATCGTGGAGCGCGCTGTATATGGCCCGGTAACGCCCAAGGTTCCGGCTTCGATTCTGCAGCTGCATCCGGACTGCACGGTTATCTGCTGCTTTAAGTAAGAGGTGATTTCATATGCTGATTTGCAATGGAGATATCTTTGTGGATGGGGCCTTTCAGAAGCTTGATATGAGAGTGGAGGACGGCAGGATTACCGGAATCGGACGACTGGTTCCGGCAGCAGGGGAAGAGGTTGTGGATGCAGCCGGAGATCTGGTGATTCCGGGACTGGTTGAGATTCATTCGCACGCCTGCATCGGACATGATTTTGCGAATGCAGAGGAAGCGGACATTCACAGCATGTGTGAGTGGTACGCAAAGAATGGCGTGACCACCGTCCTTGCGACAACGATGACGAATGAATACGGAGTCTATAAGCGCGGAGTAAAAGCCATTAAGGCAGCAGCCGACGCGCAGCGCCTCAGCGCGGACGCGGGGCAGCTTAGCGAGGCCAGAATCGCAGGAATTAATATGGAAGGGCCGTTCCTTGGCCTGGACAAGAAGGGCGCGCATGATCCGCAGTATCTGATGCCGCTTTCGGAGGACGTGTTAGAGGAGCTGGATGAGCTGTCCGGCGGACGCATTCGGCTTGTTGATCTGGATCCGACCCTTGATGGGGCGATTCCGTTCATTGAGAAATACAGCAAGACCAAGACAATATCGCTTGCCCACACCAGCTGCACCTACGAGCTTGCGAAGGAAGCGGTGAAGGCAGGTGCGAATCATGTGACACATCTGTTCAACGCAATGGACGGACTTCATCACAGAAAGCCGGGATTGATCGGCGCAGTGATGGATGAGAATATGTACGCGGAGATTATCTGCGACGGGGTTCACGTTCATCCGGCGGTTATTCGCCTGATGTTCGCGGCAGTTCCGGAAAAGATGGTGCTGATCTCGGATTCCATGAGTGCTGCGGGTTTGAGCGACGGCGAATATGAGCTTGGAGGCCTGAAGGTATATGTAAAGGACGGAAAAGCGACGCTGGCAGACGGGACGATCGCAGGCTCTACGATCGCGCTGTGGGACGGCATGCAGAGAGCAGTACAGTTTGGGGTAAAGCTGGAAGACGCGGTAAAAGCGGCGACAGAGAATCCCGCGAAGTCAGTCAGAATCGAATCGGAAGCGGGGTATCTGATACCCGGAAGAGAAGCCGATTTCTGCATCGCCGATCGGGAGCTGAACCGGAAGGCGGTATATCTCGGCGGAAAGCTTGTCGGATAGGGAAAGAGGAGCGAAGAAACCGACGCTTTGGAAGGAATACACATAAGAGAATCAAAAGGAATCCGCGGCTGACAGCCGCGGATAGACAGGACGCCCGGACTCCGGAAAAGGAGCTCGGGCGTCTGGCGTCTTATGGAATGTTATCGGTTCATCTCACTTTGCTCCCCGATATTTTTATGAGCTGCAATAATCCGGTTCAGCTCTGCCAGATCCGTACAGGGCAGATCGCCGGGAATCGTATTCTTAATCGCGCTTGCCGCGTTGCCGTATTCGAGCGCTTTCTGACAGTCGCCGTAAGCGAGGAGACCGTAGAGGACTCCGGATACATAGGCGTCTCCGCTTCCGATTCGATCTACCACATCAATATGCTCATAGGGCGCCTCCTGATAGAAGCGATCCTCCTTCGCATTATATATGGTAGAACCAAAGGTGTGCTGCTTGGGGGTGATAACCTTGCGATCCGTAGAGGCGACAATGGTGATGGCGTAGTCTTTGGTGTACGATTTCATCATGTCGGCAAGCGAACCGCTCTTGCCGAAGGTTCTGCGCGAGGTCTCTTCGGATACGAAGAGAATATCGACGTAGGGAAGAATCTGCTCGATGCACGCTTTGGCGGTCGCCTCGTCCCAGAGGTTCGCGCGGAAATTCACATCAAACGATATCTGGGCCCCAGCCGCTTTAAAGCGCCGGATACATTCCGTCGCCACCTCCCTGCACTGCGGCGAGAGTGCAAGCGTGATTCCGCTGGTGTGGAAGAGACGGGCGGAGGAGAAGGTACTCTCCGGAATCTCATCCAGGGAGATCGTATTGATCGAAGAATGGCGTCTGTCATAGGTGACGCTCGATTTGCGCGGGTACGCGCCGTTCTCAAAAAAATAGATGCCGAGTCTTGCATCCTTTGAGTCGTCGTAGACAAGGCAGTCATCGCTGACGCCAAGAAAGCGGATGTGATTCTTAATATAAGTACCGATATCGCTTTTCGGCACCTTGGATATGATTCCGGAACGAAGTCCCATCAGGGAGATTCCGGATACAACGTTCAATTCCGCGCCGCCCGCGCATTTCTCAAAGGTATTGCCACGTACAATTCTTTCATTCAGGGGAGAGGAAAGGCGCAGCAGAATCTCGCCGAGTGCGAGAATGTCAAAGTCTTTTGCAGTCTGATTCGTGTCCATATGATTCCTCCGTTTCGTTCAAAGCTCCATAGAACTGTCAGATCGGTGCTGACAGCTCCGGATGGAATGAATATCCGATTTCATCTCTTTTCTTTTAGTATATCGCGTTTTTGGAAATTTACAAGAGAGGGGAGGGGTTATGATACCGGGAAAAAGAAAAAATTTTTTTAAATGCAGGTGTAACTTTTTTAAGGCCTGTCCGAATAAGGAGTGTAGACAGAAAACAACAGGATATCCGGACGGGGCAGACCCCTTCGGAGGATGAAACCGACAAAGACCGGCCTGACCGGTTAAAAATCAGTCAAAAGAATCAATCAGAGAATAAGAAATGGAGGATTTCAATTATGAGACGTATTAAGTTTGCAGTAATGGCAGGAGTATTAGCAGCTTCCCTTGCGATGACCGCATGTGGTTCGAGAGATAAGGCAGAGGATACCACGAATCAGACAACAGGGGCAACCGTGGAGACAACAACGGAATCGACGGATGGAACGACCGGAGCAACGACGGACGGAACAAACGGAGAGACAACGGACGGAACAACAGAGGGAACAACGGAGGAAACAACGGAGGAAACAACAGGCGCTGAAAGCAAGGAAGAGGTATCCGTAGAGGATCTTGCCGCTGCGATTAAGGAGGCATATGGTGATATGTATCTGCCTTCCATGCAGGTCGATGCCGAGATGGCAAAGGAGATGTACGGCGTAGATACCACCTGGCATGAGGAGTTCTTTGGTGAGATTCCGATGATGTCTGCACATGTGGATATGCTTCTGATCTTTAAGGCGGCTGACGGCCATGTAGAGGATATCGAGGAGGCGCTTGCGAACTACCGCGACGTCCAGATTAACGATTCCATGCAGTATCCGTCGAATATGCCTAAGCTTCAGGCTTCCGTTGTAAAGACCTATGATGATTACGTGTTCTTTATCATGCTCGGCGGATATCCGGATGACCAGCAGACCGACGATGAGGAGCTGGCGCTCCAGTATGCGGAGGAGAACAACCAGATTGCAATCGATACCATCGAGAATCTGTTGAAATAATGCGAAATATGGCAAAACGGCAGGAACTATAGGCAGATACGGACCGAATTTGAGGTGGCATTCTTGCGATACCTGTGATATACTGAATGGCGGACGGCCGGAAGGTCGTTCGCCATAATAACGACAGGAGGACGGATGTGTGTCGGACCGGGATACAGAAGAGCTGAGATACCGGCGCTTTCTAAATGGAGATATGGAAAGCTTCGAGCAGCTTGTAATAGAATACAAAGACGCCCTGATTTATTTTATCAGCCGTTATGTGAAGGATATGGCGGCAGCGGAGGATTTGGCGCAGGATACGTTCGTAGAGGTGTTGGTACACAAGGAACGATACAATTTTAAGACCTCGTTCAAGACGTATCTGTTTACAATAGGAAGAAATAAGGCCGTTGATTATATCAGAAAATACGAAAGAGTCAGCCTGGTGGAAGAGTACCCGGACATGGCCTCGGACGAGAAGCTGTTAGAGGAGCGGATCGTAAAAGAGGAGGAGAAGAGGGAGCTCTATGAAGCGCTTGGCGGCTTGAAATGGGAGTATCAGAGGGTTCTGTATCTGATTGACCTGGAAGATTTGCCCTACGCACAGGCAGCGGAGATTATGGACAAATCGGAGAGCCAGATTAAGATACTGATTTTCCGCGCGCGCAAGGCTCTGAGAAAGGAGCTGGAGAAGCGAAGCGCGAAGGGTGCAGCGAAGGGAAGGTGACGGTCTTGAAAAGTGACAGGGAATTCATAGAAGGAATATATCGAAAGGCCGAGGCGCTGCAAAGGGAAGAAGCGCTGCAAAAGGCCGATGGGGCGCAGAGCGGCCCAAAGCTGCGGAAGGCGGAGAACGTCCGCAGACTGCGGGTTCTGGCCGGAGCGGCGGCTGCAATGCTGGTGGTATGTGTGGGAACCGCGCTGGTGAGAGGCTCCGGTCTGGGGACACAGCAGGAACAGGCCGGCGATCCGGGAATGGAGATGGCAAGAATGATGCCGGAGGGCTACGGCGTGGATCCGGCGGCGTATACCCTGGGAGATGAGGAAACGGAGTCGTTCATTCTGACAGGCGAGGTAATTCGGGTGAGTACGTCGGAAGGAAGCGAGAACGCTGCGGATGCAGTCATCCGAACGGATTCCTGGCTGTCGGCCGCGCCGGAGGGAGACACTTCCGAGATTACGGTGCGGTATCAAGGTACGGATGAGTACGGCTGGAGCGTTGTATTTGCCCAGGGGGAGCAGGTGATGCTGTTCCTTGCGGCGGATGAGGCTTCAGGCGACGGATTTTATTATTTACAGGAAGGTTCGCAGAGCAAATATGTCTTCTGGAAGGAAGAGGGCGATGCCTGCTATTATAAAAATGCCGCTGGCGTGGTATTGGACAGCCGGGTCGTTGCGGCATATCAGGAGTAAGGAGGAGCTTCGGCTATGGTATTCAGCAGTCTGCTGTTTTTGTTTCGGTTTCTGCCGATTATATTGCTTATCTATTTTATAGTGCCGCGCAGATTCCGGAACTTTATCCTGTTCGTGGGAAGTCTGATCTTTTATGCGTGGGGAGAACCGGTCTATGTTGTACTGATGCTTTTTTCCACGGCGGTCGATTTTACCCACGGAATGCTGGTTGACAGGTTCAAAAGGGAAGGAAAGGATAAGGCGGCGAAGGCTGCGGTTGCCTCGTCGATGGTGATTAACCTTGCACTGCTTGGCTTCTTTAAGTATTCGGATTTTGTCATTGGAAATGTGAATGCGATTACGGGCACGTCGATTCCGCTTTTAAAGCTGGCGCTTCCGATTGGTATCTCGTTCTACACCTTCCAGACCATGTCGTATACGATTGACGTATACCGTGGAGAGGCGCAGGTGCAGAAGAATATCATCTCGTTCGGTGCGTATGTTGCGCTGTTCCCGCAGCTGATTGCGGGACCGATTGTACAGTATAAGACGATTGCCGAGCAGCTGGTGAACAGAAGAGAGTCGGCGGATCAGTTCTCATACGGCGTGATGCGGTTCATGGCGGGACTTGGAAAGAAGGTTCTGCTGGCGAATAATATCGGTCTGCTCTGGGATCAGATCAGTGCAAGGCCGGCCGGGGAGATTCCGGTCGTACTTTCTTGGCTTGGAATCACCGCGTATGCGTTCCAGATTTATTTTGATTTCTCGGGATATTCGGATATGGCAATCGGCCTTGGACATATGTTCGGGTTCCGGTTCTTAGAGAACTTTAACTACCCGTATCAGTCCCGCAGTATTACGGAATTCTGGAGACGCTGGCATATCTCGCTTGGAACGTGGTTTCGGGAGTATGTGTATATTCCGCTCGGAGGCAATCGGAAAGGCTTTGCGAAGCAGATTCGCAATATTGCAGTAGTGTGGATCTTAACCGGTATCTGGCACGGAGCGAGCTGGAATTTTGTGATGTGGGGCGTGTATTTTGGGGTGATTCTGGTGATTGAGAAGCTGTTCTTGCTGAAGGTACTGGAAAAGCTTCCACGTTGGATTTCGCATAGATATACGATTCTGCTGGTATGGGTGAGCTGGGTTATCTTTGCATTCGATGATCTGGCGAGAGGCGTTGATTATCTGAAGACGATGTTCGGCCTGAATCATACGGTTCTGATGGATGATGCTACGATTTATGCGCTGTATACGAATGCGGTGCTGCTTGTGGTTCTGATCCTGGCCTGCACAGAGCTTCCGGCGAAGCTTGCGAAGAAGCTGCTTGGAACGCTTGGTGAGAGCGGAAAGACGGCCGCGCTGCTAAAATGTGCGTATCTTGTTCTGATATTTGTGGCAGCGACAGCTTATCTTGTTGACGCGTCATATAACCCGTTCCTGTATTTCCGGTTTTAGCGGGCAAAGGCCGGCGGGCGGGAAAAAGTCGGGACGGATGGAGCCTGCCGGAGTATGGGGAACTAAGAAGTCTTGGCAGACGACGGATGAGAAGAAACTGAAATGGGAGTCAGCCGCCCGGGGCGGCAGATTGTGAGGACATATGGATGAGTTAAAGAATAAGGCCAATCTCGCAGTATGCGGTGTCTTTTTGCTGCTGGTCTTTGGCCTTACGATTGCGAGCATGGTAAGCCCGGTGAAGGCATTTTCGGAGAGCGAGAACCGATATCTGGCGAAGAAGCCGAAGTTCTCGTTCGAGAGTCTGTTCGACGGAGATTATACCGCGGATTATGAGACCTTCATTACGGATCAGTTCGTGGGAAGAGATACTTGGATTGGAATTAAGACTGCCATGGAGCGAGCGATGCTCAAGCAGGATATTAACGGTGTGTATTTCGGAAAAGACGGGTATCTGATTGAGAAGCATGACGAGGCCGATATTGATCCGGAGATTGCGGAACGCAACGCGGAGCGGCTTGCACAGTTCATGCAGGACTGTGTGGAGGCGTTCGGAGAGGGACGGGCGCACGCGATGATCGTACCGACCGCGTCCGAGATATTGGAAGATAAGCTTCCGCCGTTTGCGACGGGGTATGATCAGGAGACATACATCGAACAGATCGGGGCGCTTTTGCCCGAACAGTGTCTGGTGGATGTGACACAAGTCCTGAAAAATCACTCGTCAGAGTATATTTTCTACCGTACTGACCATCACTGGACGGCGACGGGGGCGTATTACGCGTACCAGGAGTGGGCGAAGGCCTGCGGCTTCCTACCGCTGTCGAATGAGGATTTTACGGTGCAAGTCGCGGCGGATGACTTCCTTGGAACGATCTATTCGAAGGTTAATACGAAGGTGGATCCGGATGAGATATTGCTGTATCAGACCGGACTGCCGTACTCCGTGATATATAATATGGACGGCAAGGTGAAGGATACGCTGTATGACAGGGAGAAGCTTGAGACCAAGGATAAGTACGCAGTATATCTGGGCGGAAATAACGCGCTGGTGCAGATTGATACCGAGGTGGACAATGGCAGAAAGCTTTTAATTGTCAAGGACTCCTACGCACATTGTTTCGCACCGTTCGCGGTGAATCATTTTGAGCAGACGTATATGGTGGATTTCCGGTACTTCAATATGCCGGTGTCGCAGTTCATCGAGCAATACGGAATTACGGACGTGCTGGTGCTTTATAACGCGCCGAATTTTGCGGCGGATACGAATACGCTGTTATTTACGAAGTAAAGAAGAGAAGGAAGAATACGGATAGGCAGGCGGACGCGGGGGAACATGTAAAATACCAGGGGAATCCCCCGGCGGATGGCCGTATCTGTGAATTGGACGAAAAAGCGCTCCGGACGCTGGCTGAAATACTGCGTTCGGGGCGCTTTCTTCGTTCATATGTAATCGCCTTACTTAGTCGTTCAGGGCAATCGTTAAGCTTACCGGATAATGATCGGTGAGATAAATACCGTCATACTCATCCATCCAGCGCTCAACAGTATGTGTCAGTTCCGCAGTTGCGCGATCGACATAGATGTAGTCGATATGTGACTCATAGGTACGTCTGCCGAAGTCGTGGAATGTAGTTCCGCAGCCCCTGGTCAGCTCGATAATCGGGAACTCCTTGTATTCGTCACAGAAACGAACGGTCTCGCTGTCAGGGTATGCGTTGAAGTCTCCAACGATAAATACCGGGAACCGGAATCTTGCCTGATCCTCGGCAACGCGGGCCATTACCTGGCGGATGCCAAGAATTCTCGCAGTATCACTGATATGATCCAGGTGATTATTGTATACCCAGAACGGATCCGCAGCACCGCGGCGGCGAAGCATCATGGCCTGGCATACGCGCGGACAGTCGCTCTGCTCTGCAAACCGGGAACCGGGTACATTCGGTGTGGGGGAGAGCCAGAAGCAGTCAATGCTTAAAAGCTCCATGGTATCGCGGCGGATTGCGGTTGCAAGTCCTTCACCGTTGCGCTTCTCGCAGCGGCCGTGATAGAAGATCTGATAATCCGGCATGTGGTGCTCAAAAAATGCCGCGATCTTCTCCGGAACCTCCTGGAAGCAGATAACGTCCGGACGCTCCTCGTCGATCTTGCACAGAATCATTCCGGCGCGATGAATAAAGCTGTTCATTCCGTCGCCGCGCCATGCGCCGCGTACGTTAAAGGTAACTAATTTCAATTCGTTATTCACAATCCTTCACCTCATTTTCAATTTGACCTCATTATACAAAGTTCTGCAGAACGTGTCACGTTCATTATCAGCAGGATGTAGTTAAAAAAAACGCAGGTAAGTCTGAGAAAATAAAAATCCCGGAGCTTTGCTGAATCGTAAAAGCTCCGGGATGCTATCCTGAAAATATTATTGCGCTGCATTCTGGAATTCCGGCGCGTTCTGATGGATGAGTTCCTGAATCCGATCGTGAACCAGTTCGGCAATCTCAACGGACTTCATTCCCTTGTAGTCCTCATAATACAGCGGTTTCATGTAGTGAATCTGAACCGTCAGCTTTTTGATAGACTTCGTATCAAATGCCTTGAAGGAGTCGATCAGAGCGACAGGAACAATAGGGCAGCGGGCGTTCATTGCGCTCTTAAAGCTTCCGCCCTTGAATTCGAGCAGCTCATTGCCCTTGCGGCTTCTGGTTCCTTCTGCGAAAATTACAAAATTCTCACCGGCCTTGACGCGCTTGGTCATGTTCATAATGACCTGCATGGACTGGCGAATGTCTTCGCGGTCGATGATCTCGGCCTGAAAAAGAGTAATGACGTTGCGCAGAAGGAAGACATTCTTCGTCTCCTTCTTCATGACCGTGACAAACGGCTGTTCATGTGTCTCCAGAACGGCAAGAACATCGAACATTCCCTGGTGGTTCGGGAACATGACATAGCCGTTCTCCCTGGGCAGATTCTCAAGACCGTGGCACTCAATAGTAACCCGTCCGCGCCGGTTGGCAATCGGTGCGAGGTGGTGCAGAAAAGCATAACGGGTCTTTGCATCATATTTTTCAATATTGCACAGCGCAAATAACTTGTAGAGATAATAAGGAAGCTGAAAAAAGCTGCGCAGAAACATCAGGATAATACGTTTCATAAGAGCCCTCCTTTTCGTATCAGGTTATCTCGTAGCCTTTTAACATGCGTGCGCGGCTGGGATGACGAAGCTTGCGCAGCGCCTTTGCCTCAATCTGACGGATACGCTCACGGGTTACCTTGAATTCCCGTCCGACCTCTTCCAATGTACGGCTGCGGCCGTCCAGCAGGCCAAATCGGAGAATCAGGACCTTGCGTTCCCTCTCGGTCAGCGTGTCGAGAAGCTTTGCAATCTGATCCTGCAGCACCGCGTAAGATGCGGCATCTTCCGGTCCAAGAATCGTGTCATCCTTAATAAAATCGCCCAGATGACTGTCATCCTCTTCGCCGATAGGAGTATCCAACGAAATCGGATCGGCGGAGACCTTTAAGATCTCGCGAACCTTCTCGATCGGAAGGTTCATGGCCTCCGACAGCTCCTGTTCGGTTGGTTCGCGTCCAAGCTCCTGAAGCAGGCTTCTGGAGACGCGGTAGGTCTTATTGATGACCTCGGACATATGTACCGGAATACGAATGGTACGGGACTGATCCGCAATGGAACGGGTGATGGCCTGACGAATCCACCAGGTTGCATAGGTACTGAACTTATAGCCCTTATTATAGTCAAACTTGTCAACGGCCTTAATCAGTCCAAGATTGCCCTCCTGAATCAGATCCAGAAAGGAAAGACCGCGTCCGACATAGCGCTTTGCAATGCTGACAACAAGACGAAGGTTGGATTCCGCCAGAATCTTCTTGGCATGCTCGTCCCCCTGTTCAATCTTCTTAGCCAGTTCAATCTCCTCTGCGACGGAGAGAAGCGGATAGCCTCCGATCTCCTTTAAATACTGCTTAACAGGGTCGTCCGACATTGTATTCGCGATCAGGGAAAGGTCGTCCACGTCGGCCAGATACTCTGCCTCATCGTCCATATCCATTAAAATATCATCATCCGGCTCGTCATCCTCGGAAGGATTCAGCACTACGATATTATGAGCCTCCAGATATTCATAGATCTTATCGATCTGGCGAACATTCAGGTTCATCTCTTTAAAGAAGTCGTTCACCTTGTCAACCTCGATGACCCCCTTGTTGCGGTTGGCGAAGGAAACCAGCTCCTTTAAACGTGCTTCAAAGGAAGCAATAGTTGATTGCTGCGGCTGCTGCTCACTCATTCTATAGAAACCTCCATTATATCATATGAAAAAATAGCTTTCCGCCGAAAAGCGCTCAGGCAGAAAACTCACCAAATACCATTATAGCACATATTTCTCCATAAGCAACCACAAATTTTCAGCTCTGAAAGGTAAATTCATTTAATAGCCTGCCATTTGTAGTAAATTTACAATTTCCACATTTTCTGTGAATACAGCAAAGTTATCCACATCATATATTTATGAATGTGCCTTTCCTGTTTTGTGAAAAACTTTATAA
>JAGAPO010000097.1 GCA_017623215.1 Lachnospiraceae bacterium
CAGAAGACTTACGGAGCAGAGGAAGCAAAGGAATACGCCTGGACGGAGGCACTGCACCGGGAGGTTCTTGCAGATACGGAGAAGAAGATAAAGAACGGAGCAGAATCCCGGTAGAACGGGAACTGCTCCGTTTGCTGCATGAAGGGGCCTGTCAGCGCTTTGCTTTGCCGAAAGCTGCCTTTATCGCCCGGATCTCCTCCTTTTGTTCCGGAGCGACCTGTCTGGATTCCAGAATCTTCTGAAGGGCCTTCTGGACGATAAAACGATCCGGGCATTCCTCTGTCAGGTAGCGCAGCGTCTCATCCGGAAAGCTTACATAAGCCAGAGAAGCGGCCCAGGCCGCGGCCATACGCGCGTAGAAGACGGGATCGCTTTGCCTTCCGATGTGGGTAAAGGTCTGAAATATCTCCGGAAGCTTCGCTTCTTCCAGATAATAGTTCAGGTCCATTACCGCGGCAAAGCGAAGCTCATATTCTTTGGAAGAGGTGCGGTACTGCTTCAGAAATTCCCACATCTCTTCCGGATAGGTTCGGGTAATCTTCAGACTGGAGCAGAAGCTGTCGCAGAGCGACCAGTTAGTGATCTTGGGGAGATACCGCTCGATCAGGGAGAGCAGCTCGTGAAATTCTGATGAGTCATTTTTCGATACCGGAACAAGCCCGATTACCATGCCCTGAAGCAGGATTTCCTCAAAGCTCGCATCAGAAGCCTCACGCAGCCAGGCACGCCAGTCTCCCTTTATGATCCGGCGGGAAATCCTGCGGAGCGCAGGCAGGCGGACACCGAGAAACGCAGTCTTCTCCAGGTCCGGAATCAGCGCGCTTTGAAAGTCACGATAGGCCGGTTCGGCAAGGGCGTTAAGCTCGGCGCGAAGAGCAGCGCGGAAGGCAGAAGCATCGGTTGAGCTTGACATAAGATTCCTTTCTGTGCCGCAGCGGGATGGAAGCCTGCGGCACGCTTTTTCTGTTCGGATTCTTTCTTGGTTTCCTTATTTTCCGTTCGATCACTTAATATGCTCTTTAATCAGCGCATTGACCCGTTTGCGAAGATTCAGCAGATAATCCGCGGACTTCGGGTACGAGTAGAAGGTAATGGAGGCAATGCCTTCCTGGATAACGGCAGCAGTCTGTTCATAGCCGATCAATTCCTCAAGGAGCTTCAACGCGCGCAGATCCTGGAAGGCCTCGCTCTGGACCATGAGACGGATGGATTCCAGAGTCTGTCCGTCCGCGCCGGGATAGACTAAGAACGCGTCGCCGGAAGGGAACGCGCCGTCGGCATCTGTAGTAACATACGGGTTGATCGGGTAGAGCGAGTATTGCGAGTTGTAGAAATTATAACCCCAGTGCAAAAAGCCGGCCATCTGGTACAGATACAGCTGAACCCCAAGAATCCGGTTCCTTGCCGACGGCATCGCGAAGAAGAGATTGCTGACGTCTCTTCCCTGCGCGCAGCAGTAATAGGTCCACAGATTCGGAACCTTTTCGTCAATGAAATCATGAACGGCGTCGTTGCCCGGAACCGGATGTGCGCAGAGACCTTCCTGATAGAATTCCACGTGGCTGAGCGCGTCGATGATCGGGAAATCCTTCAGATGTTCCTGTACAAGGGCCTTTGCCGCCTTATAATCCTCCAACATCGAGGCAACCGGTTCATCGGATATATGGAACCAGGATTTGTCCGCGATCTGAAGCTCGCGTAAATGGGCGGTCAGCGCAGGCAAAAAGGAGTCCAGGAATTCCCGGTATTCGGGTGAGACGGCGGATACATGCCAGCCGAACCGGTGCGTCAGCTCGCCGTTCTCCCAGACATAGATATTCGGTGTACATTTGGCTCCCCACTGCGTAAAGAGATGAGCCATTTCAAAATATTCCATGCCAAGCTCCTGACAGAGCCGTACAAATCGATCCAGATCGGAGAAATCGAACTGGTAGGAACCGTTCTGATATTCCATCCGAACCAGCTGAACCGGCGTGCGCTCGCCGCCAACCACCGTATCGAGCGGGGGCGTGAAGATGGGGGTCAGGATCATATTGCAATTCCGTCTGGCGGCTGTACGGATGAAATTCGCGGTAATCTCCCACCAGCGCTCGGATAACGCGGGAACGCCGTAATAGTTCTCGATACAGTCATAACTGAACCATTCGGTATGGATCAGGGAGAGCTTCGGAAGCACGGCATCAATCACGGTAATCGTTACGGTAACCTGCTTGCGAAGAGAGCCGTTCGGATCGTACACACCGATCGTGACGGGATGCTCTCCGGGAGCCGCATCTTCCGGAACAGTAAGATCAATCCAGAGACTCTGCCAGCCGGAAGTTAGGGCATGCATCTGAATCGCCGCCTGATGGGGCTGCGTCGGATCAATGTTTACACCGTCAGTTGACAGAAGATCCGGATACAGACCAGGGGCAGTGCGCAGATAATTATCATCGTGATTGGAAAAGGCCGGAAGACCGGAAGGAATCTGGCACACCTTACGGATGGAAAGTCCCGGTATATCGGTTTTGGCCTGAATCTCGAACCGACCGCTCTCCTTCGGTGCCTCTGCTCTCTGAAGAAGCGGATACATTCGAAATGCAAGCTGGAAGGACAGAACCTCGCCCTTTAAGGCGGAATATTCGGTATATTCCCGGATCGAGAAGACATCGCTGTCCGGAAATATTTTTTCAAGGGAGCTTACAAGACGAAGCTCCAGTGCGGTAGAAGAAAGCTCTGACATGGGAAATCTCCTTTCGAAATCTTGTTATCATCAGTATATCAAATTTTAGGGAGCCTGCAAAGAGAAGAAAGCAGGAATGCAAATATTCTGGATAAAGGTGCAAAGGTATGCGGGATGAAGGGACAGCAGGAAAGGTACACAGGAGCGTCGTATATTACAAATGTTTGTGGGAATTGTGTTCTTGACGCCGGTGACAGGAGTTGCTACAATGGAGGCGAAATAGCAGGAGGCGATGTCTGCATGCGGAAGATAGGTGAAAGGCGTGCGGCAGCACTGAAATCTGACGAAAAAGGAGAGAGAAACGATGTTGGCAAAGAGACCGCCGATGGGCTGGAATTCCTGGAATACGTTTACGAAGGACATTAATGAAGAGATGATTAAGCAGACCGCGGATACGATGGTCGAGAAGGGACTGTTAGAAGCCGGATATGAGTATCTGGTAATTGATGATTGCTGGTCGGAGATGGAGCGCGATGCGGACGGCAATCTGGTTGCAGATCATGTGAAGTTCCCGAACGGAATGAAGGCTGTTGCAGATTATGTACACTCGAAGGGGCTGAAGTTCGGCATGTATTCCTGCTGCGGCCCGAAGACCTGCGCGGGGTATCCCGGAAGCTTTGGATATGAATTCCAGGATGCAAAGTATTTTGCGGAGTTAGGGGTTGATCTGCTTAAGTATGATAACTGCTATCATCCTTCGACACCGGCGGCGCTGCGTTACAACCGCATGTCGCTCGCTCTGAAGGCAACCGGACGAGAGATTCTGTATTCTGCATGCAACTGGGGCGGCGAGGACGTATGGCAGTGGGCAAGATCGGTCGGCGCGCATATGTATCGTTCCACAGGAGATATTACCGATACCTTTGAATCGATCCGAAAGCTTTCCGAGAGCCAGTTAGACAAGCTCGCATACTCGGCTCCGGGCTGCTACAACGATATTGATATGCTGGTTGCCGGCCTGCACGGCAAGGGCAACATCGGTTTTGGCAAGGGATGCACAGACGCGCAGTACCGCTATCATTTCGCACTTTGGTGTATGTTCCTGTCTCCTTTGATGATTGGCTGCGACATTCGCAATATGTCGAAGGAGATTCACGAGCTGTTAACCAATAAGGAGTTGATTGCAATCAACCAGGACGAGGAAGCGCGCCCTCCGATGTTCGTCAGAGACAATCATGGGATGTGTGATAATATCATCTGTTTCCGTCATCTGGCTAACGGTGATTTTGCAATTGGATTCTTTAATCCTTACGATAAGGATCAGACCATTATGCTTCCGTACTTTGAGATCGGACTGGATCCGCTCTGCGGCTATGGATTTGAGGTGAAGGACTGCTTCACTGGCGAGAACCTTGGCGTGAAGAAGGATTATTTTGAAGTGAAGGTTGGAGCGGGAGACTGCCGCGTATTCCGCGCAAAGCTTGTTCCGGTAAAGTAAGAGCCGAATAAGGAGCAGGCGGCCATTCCCGTTTTAATACAGGTCCGCAGGGGATCGGCAGAAATGGAGATTATGATGACAGTATGCAGACAGTGCGGAAGGATGCTCCTGTTCGATGAGATTGCAGTCTATCGCAGACTGATATACCGGGATGCGGAGGAATATCTTTGCAAATCCTGCCTTGCGCAGTATCTGAAGGTGGAAGAGCAGGAGATTGATAAGAAGATCGAACATTTTAAGAGCATTGGCTGTACGCTTTTTCAGTAAGAGAATCGCTTAAGGCTGATAGGAGAAAAAAGGACGAGAGTATGAAAGTTTTTCTGTAAATTAAAGACATAAGGGGTCTTCTGTGATAAAATAATTTTATCAAAGGAGGCCTTTTATAATGGCAAGCAGAGAGAAGAAACCAGTTCACAAAGTACAAATGACCGAAGGTAAGCGAAACATC
>JAGAPO010000098.1 GCA_017623215.1 Lachnospiraceae bacterium
ATGAGGACTGGTCGGACGGTCGTATCACGGAGTAAAACTTCAACATGATGTCTCAGAAATATCATACCGAGCAGCAGGAGCTTGTCGAGAAGATCGAAAGGCTGTCTGCCGAGCTTGAATCTGAAAAGCAAACAACTGTCGATGCGGAGACGTGGATTTCTCTTATCAAGCAGTACGCAAACCCCACCGAACTGACAGCGGAGCTTCTGAATACGCTGATTGAAAAGATCGTTGTTCACGAAGCAACCACCGTGGATGGTATGCGTGAGCAGAATATTGACATCTACTACCGCTTTATCGGCAAAATTGAGTAAAAACAAGGATATGAGTGCCTATGCAAGTAGGCGTAGGCACTCGTACATAACCAATATCTTTAGGTACGGGAAACGGGCGAAGGGTTTCCGGATATTACCTTGCTCCCCAAAATAGCGTTTTATTTTGATGTAACCGTTGATGAACTTCTGAATGTAGATCAGGTCAGAGTTGAAGAAGCAATTGGTGAATACAAACGGCAAAGCGCAATCTATCAAAACACGGGTGAGAATGAAAAAAAACTTGCTTTGTGGGAAAAGGCATATTCTGAGTTCCCGAGCGATTGCCGCGTAATCGAAGGCCTTATGTTCGCTATTAATCGGGATGCAAAATGGCATTGCTCTATGGGGGAAGCAGAGCGCATTATTGCTCTCGGAGAAGAGCTTATGCAAAGATCAACAGATACAAACCAGAGAGAAAACGCCATTCAGTGTTTGTGCTATACTTACGACAGTATAGGCGATAAGGAAAAAGCATTGTATTATGCCGATATGAGCGGAAGCTTTCAGATAACGAGAGAGGATCTTCGCACTACGATTCTCGACGGTGAAGAAGGAGTTAAGGCTTGTCAAAGTTATATGATGTCCTTAATTCATACGGCAGCTATGACAGCATCAAGTATGACAGCTAAAGTCAAGTTTTCGCATGTAGAAATTATTGAAGCATATCAATTTGCTATTGATCTGATAAATCGGTTGTTTTCGGACGGGAATGTGGGCCCTTATGCCTTTGATATTTCGTATTATTATTGTAAGATTGCAATCGAGTATGCAAATCTGGGTGATTCGACGAATACGCTGGATGCACTTGAAGAAAGCGCGAAATATGCCATCATGGAAGCTGCACTGACCGATATGAAGTACACAGCACCTATGGTCAACCGCTTATACTGCAATCACTCAAAGATGGGCAAGAATTATAAAGGAAATTCCTGTAATTTGAGAATCAAGGCGCTTGAGGATAAAAAATTTGATTTTGTTCGCAACGAACAAAAATTCAAGAGAATAGTTAACGAACTTGAAAAATACGTCGAATAACTGAATTCGTAAAGCTTTCGACGAGTAAGCTTGGTCGGAGACCTAAACCGGATTTTCTTAAGAAATTAGAAGAATTCCTCTCATAAATCGAATCAATGTGTAATTGTCGTCGCCCATTCGAACAATTTGGCAAAGAGGCAGATATTATATTCAGACTTTGGAAAGGAGATTAGCATGGATATTAGAAAAGAGATCGATTCATTCGCGGGGGAGTATTATAAGATCGAGACGGACAGCAAAAGCAGTCGGTTCGACCTTGCTGTTGTACCAATTGAGGATATGGAAGCGTTTTGCTGCTCCTATCGGGCGGAGCCGTTCTTTATGAGCGCGGCCGCGGGAACGCAGGTCAGTGAGATTCCGAAGGAGACCCAATGGCTGGGAGTGAAGCATTCGGACGGAACCTACAGCGTGTATTTCAGCCTGGTCTGCGGGAAGTTTCGAACCTCCTTATATGGAGCGGATGACCGGCTTAGAGTGGTAGCGCTAACCGGTGACGAGGAGCTGCAGGAGGATGGCTTTTACGCATTCTACAAAATTTCGGGCGGGAATTTTTATTCCCTCGTGGAGTGCGCGGCGGCCAGCATAAGCGAACGCTTTCACACGGTAAGGCTGCGGAGTGAAAAAAGGGAGCCGGAATTCATGAAGTATTTTGGCTGGTGTACGTGGGACTCATTCTACGCCGATGTCACGCAGGATGACGTGTCGCGGGGGCTTAGGAATTGGAAAGAGGGCGGATTCGTCCCCAAGCTGTTAATTCTGGATGACGGGTGGCAGACTGTGAATAATTATACGGAACCGCAGGGGCACAGAAAGCTCTCGGATTTTAAGGCGAATGAAAAATTCAATCATTGCCTATCCGAGGTTGTGACCGAGGCAAAGAAGAATTACGGCATCGAAAAGTTCTTTGTATGGCATGCCGTTATGGGCTATTGGGGAGGCGTCGATGTCGAATCGGAACGCATGCAGCAATACCGTCCCGCGTTAAGCGAAGCGATTCATACCGATGAGATCAAAGAAGTGAATCCGACCCGCTGGAACTCGGAGAAGTTCCCGTTCGGAATGATTGACTGCGAAAAAGCATTTGATTTTTACAACGATTACCATACCTATTTAAAGAACGAAGGAGTGGACGGCGTTAAAATTGATGTTCAGTCCGGGATAGAAGGGCATACGAATCACAGAGGCGGAAGATGCAGGGTAACCAGGCAGATCCGCGATGGCCTGGAGGCTTCGGTCTGCCGTAATTTTGACGGGGAAATGATTAATTGTATGTCGTGCTCGAATGATATAATCTATCATTTAAAGAGCACGAATATGATCAGAACCTCCAACGACTTTTTCCCGAACCGGCCGGAATCGCATTCGAATCATATCTATACCAATGCGATATGCAGCATCTGGCTGAGCCAGTTCGCATACTGCGACTGGGATATGTTCCAGACAGGCCATGAATTCGGAGCATATCATGCGGCGGCCCGCGCGATAAGCGGCGGACCGGTCTATGTATCGGACCGGGTCGGGGAGCATGATTACGCGCTGATAGATATGCTGACCGATAAAGACGGCTGTATCTTAAAGGCCGAGGGGACTGCAAGGCCGACAATGGACTGCCTGTTCGCCGATCCGAACAAGGACAAGTCCCTGTTCAAGATATACAATCATAATAAATACAATTCGGTGGTCGGAGTATTTGCCTTTGATGAGCAGGAGGAGAAGCGCGGTACCGTAAAGGCAGGGGACGCGGAGGAGATTCCGACCGACTCCGGGGCACAGTATGCCGCATACAGCCAAAAGGAGAATCGGACCTATTATCTGGAATCGGAGACAGAGGGAATTGCCGTTGCTCTGCGTCCAAGGCAGTTCGATCTCATTACCCTTGCGAAGGTTGAGGATGGGTTCGCGGTAATCGGATTGACGAATAAGCTTAACAGCGGCGGGGCAGTTAAAAAGATAACGAAGCTGCGCGACCGATATATTCTAAAAGTCTCGGACGGCGGAGAACTGCTGATTTATTCCAAGGACGCGGTTCGGGTGTTCTTTGGGACGGAAGAGTGTGGGATCGAGGACGAGAATGGCTTTAAACGAATTCTTTTGCCGGATGCCGGAGTGGTTGAGATTGTAAAGCTATGACAAAGCACGGACGGCCGCATCGAATATTATAGCTCCGAATTCGTTTCGTGATCTTGCGAAATGGGGGGAAATGAGTTATAGTGTAAGAAAAATATCATGGGAGGGTTTTCTATGAAGATAAAGGTAATGAGTTTTAACGTTCAGCATTGTATGAATTACATATCTCGTAAGATTGATTTTGACTGCTTTGCGGATGCCATCCGTGAGGTCGGCGCAGATATCGTCGGGCTGAACGAGATCCGCGGTGAAGGAGAGGACAGAGAGGAGTACCAGGAGCAGGCGAAGATTCTGGCGGAGAAGCTGGGCTTTCACTATTATTTCGCAGAGGCAATTAAGTTTCAGGGAGTGAATCCCTACGGTAACGCGCTGATTTCGAGGTATCCGATTGTATCGGTGGAGAAGGTTATGGTGCCCGATCCGGAAGTAAGGGGATATGATGGATATTATGAGACAAGATGCCTGTTAAAGGCGAAGCTTGACGTGAACGGTGAGCGTTTGACCGTATGTGTGATCCATTTCGGACTGAATCCGGACGAGAAGGAGAATGCGGCTGCGACGGTGTTAAAGAGCATTGAGGATGAGAAGTGTGTGCTGATGGGAGATTTTAACATGACGCCGGATAATCCGCTGTTCGATCCGATTCGGGCGCGTCTGTATGATACTGCGGAGCTGTTCAAAGAGCCGCTGCTGAGCTGCCCGTCTGATTTTCCGACAGAGAAGATTGATTACATATTCACAAGCCGCGATATCAAGGTGCACAGTGCAGACATTCCGGCCATGATTGTATCGGATCACAGACCGTATCTTGCCGAGATCGAGCTGTAAATAACGGATGCAGTCAATGTTATAAGCGAAAATGATACGCAGGAGGTCACAAGCATGAACCTTAAGATAATGAGCTTCAATATTCAGCATTGCCTGAACTACATATCCCGCCGGATCGAGTTCGATTGCTTTGCGGATGCAATCCGCGAGAGCGGAGCTGATATTATCGGACTGAACGAGGTACGGGATAAAGGAGAAGACAAAGACTACCAGGCGCAGGCAAAGATTCTGGCGGAAAAGCTGGGATATCACTATTATTTTGCAAAAGCGATAGATTCTCAGGGGGTGAACCCTTACGGCAATGCGCTGCTGTCACGTTATCCGATTCTGTCGGCCAGGACCGTTATGGTGCCCGATCCGGAAGTAAGAGGGTATGAAGGATATTATGAGACGAGATGCCTGTTAAAGGCGAAGATCGATGTGAACGGAGAGGTTCTTACGGTATGCGTGATTCATTTCGGATTGAATCCGGACGAGCAGGAGAATGCAGTAAAGACCGTATTGACAAGTGTCGAGGATGAAAAATGCATTCTGATGGGAGACTTTAACGTAGAGCCGGACAATGCGGTGATTCTGCCGATAGGGGAGCGCCTGTATGATACCGCCGAGCAGTTCGGAGAGCCGTTGCTTAGCTGGCCGTCCGATAAACCGAAGGTGAAGATTGACTACATATTCACAAGCCGGGATATTAAGGTAACGAGCGCGGATATTCCAGCTATGATTGTATCGGATCACAGACCCTATCTTGCCGAAATAGAACTGTAATGAGGTACCGGTGGGGACTTTGTTATATGATACCAGCGCGTATACGGTCCTCCTCCACGGATGGAGTATTCACAGAAACGGCAGTTTACAGAAGATGCTACATTATTTGCGGTGAACCGGGAGAACGACGGATCGCCGTTTACAGCAAGGATGGTACTTTTATGCTACCCGGGTGAGAGCGGAAGCTTTACGCTGTATGAGGATGACGGCGTGACCGAAGCGTACAAGAACGGAAGCTGGTTAAAGACCGAGCTTAGTTATATCAGCCAGGACGGAAGAGTAACGCTTGAGATTCATCCGGAGGGCAAAGGCTATGAAGGAATGCCGGAGCAGAGAGAATACACAATTCGTTTGGCCGCTACCAAACCCGGAATGAAGATTGCGAACGGAATGGAAGCGGAAGTGGAGTATGCGGATCGCGTTACGACCATCCGGATCCCCAAGAGAGCGATATGGGACAGTGTAGTGGTGGAACTGGAAGAATAGTTCCATCACTTCAACGTATTTCCTGTCAAGAACGCTCATAAGCTGATACATCCGAAATAAATCATTCCCTTCTGAATACATTTATCGTACAACAGGAAGGTTTCCGATTTGCTGCTGCCTTGTTCCCACATGTTAAAATACGGATGCGAGTTCTGATATATGTGAGAAGAACGTATGTTTGCGAAAGTGATTTGACGGAAATTGGAAACTATGATATACTGATAAAAAATGTTAACGATGTAAGAATTCACAGCCCTCTGTGAAGAAGAAGGAGAGTAGGGGCATGAACAGAATCGAGAACCGGACGTTCGATGAAGAACGGGCACTCTATAATGTAAAGGATACAGAAGTGATCGGCTGTACATTTGCCGGGCCGGCGGACGGGGAATCCGTATTAAAAGAGGTACGGAATGTAATTGTAACAGATTGTAAGTTCTCGCTGCGGTATCCGCTGTGGCATGCAAAAGGATTTGAACTGATTCGCTCTCAGATGGATGATAAGACAAGGGCGCCGATCTGGTACACGGATGAAGGCAGAATTGAGAACTGTACCATCAAAGGAATCAAATGCCTGCGGGAATGTGATAGAACCAAGATTGTACGAAGCAAGATTGAGTCACCGGAATTCGGCTGGAAGTGCAGAGGAGTGTCCATAGAGGATTCTGATATCGTGTCGGAATATTTTTTGTTCGAGAGCCGCGACATTGTGATTGACAATCTGAGGCTGAAAGGAAAGTATTCCTTCCAGTATAATAAGAACCTACATATCCGCGACTCGGTATTAGATACCAAGGATGCGTTCTGGCATGGTGAGAACATTACGGTGGAGAATTCGATTGTAAAAGGAGAGTACCTCGCGTGGTTTTCGGACGGCCTTACCCTGATTAACTGCCATATTATCGGGACGCAGCCGCTTTGCTATTGTAAGAATCTGAAGCTGATTAACTGCACCATGGAGGGAACGGATCTGGCGTTCGAGTATTCGGATGTGGAAGCGGATGTAAAAGGACATATTTTGTCAGTTAAGAATCCGAGATCCGGGCATATCATTGCGGACAGCGTTGGAGAGATTGTGAGAGAGGATTCGATCATGGATGCGCTGGGAGAAATCAGGATTCGCGGGACGGAGGAAAGCTTATGAGATATGATGCACATATGCATCTATGGACGGCGAATGCGTCGCCCGACAATTTGATGAAAGCATTGGAGAAGGCCGGAATGAACGGCGGAATCGTACTTTCCATGCCTTCAGAACAGTATGCGGGGCTGGGAGGCGGAGCCCCTTATGAGGAACGCCTTGCGGATGTACTGCGGTTTACCAGGAAGTATCCGGACAGACTGTACCCGATTCTGTGGGTTCACCCGGATGAGGAAGAGATTCTCGCGAAGATTGAGGATGCAGCGGGACGCGGAATCATGGGGTTTAAGCTGATATGCAACAGCTATTATATATACGAAGACAAGAGTATGCGTCTGCTGGAGCAGATTGCAAAGACCGGCAGGCCTGTTGTCTGCCACAGCGGAATTCTGTGGGACGGACAGGTCTCTTCGGCGTACAACAAACCGATTAACTGGGAGCACTGTTTCGAGATTTCCGGCCTTCGATTTGCGCTGGCGCACTGCTCGTGGCCGTGGTATGACGAATGCATCGCACTCTACGGCAAATTCCTCGACACCTACAGCAAGCGCCCGGAGCTTTCTGCGGAGATGTTCCTCGATATTACGCCGGGAACTCCTGTGCCGTACCGAAGAGATTTGCTGACCAAGCTTCATACGGTCGGATATGATGTTAAGCATAATATCCTGTTTGGAACCGATGGCGCCGCGAATGATTATAATGAGGAGTGGGCGCGGAAGTGGCAGACAATTGACGACGCCCTGTATGAGGAGATCGGAGTTGACAAAGAGACTGTGAATTGCATCTATGAGGACAATCTGAAGCGTTTCCTTGGACTGGAACAGGGCGCGGTGACGCATAAGGTAACGCTCCTGGACGGAAGAGTTGTGGAGGTTCGGCAGCAGGAAGGCATAAGCGAAGCGCAGAAAAGAGAATAAGGAAAGCAGCAGAAGAGCATTGCTGGAAATTATAATGGAGGTATAAAAGATGGATTTATTACAGTTAATGAAAAACAGAAGAAGCATCCGAAACTATACCAATGATAAGATTCCGTCGGATAAATTGGAACTGATACTGCAGGCCGGACTGCTTGCCCCGAGCAGCAAGAATATTCGTCCGGTAGAATTCATTACGGTGGAGGATCGGGAGACCCTGAAACAACTGGCCCAAAGCAAATCGTTTGGTTCCGGAATGCTCAAAGATGCGGCCTGCGCTATTGTTGTAATTGGTGATACCAGAAAAGAAGATGCTTGGGTTGAGGACTGCAGCGCTGCGATGGGATATATGCTTTTGATGGCGGAAAGTCTTGGAATCGGTGCCTGCTGGGTACAGGAACGATTAAGAAAGAATGCGTTTGGAAAGGATTCGGGAGCCTTCGTAAAGGAGCTGCTTGATATTCCGGAGTACTATGAGGTGGAAGCGCTTCTTTCTCTTGGAATTCCGGAGAAGAAGGGAGAACCGAGAAGCTGGGAGACGGAGGAGACCGGTAAGATCCACAGAGAAAGATTTTGAGGCAGGACATAAGAGAGGCGGAAGTTAAGAAAGGTAAGGTACAGCTATGAGCTGGACAAGCAGCAATTATAAATATTCTGTAACAGTAAAAAACAATGACCTGCTGCGTGCGTCATTTAACGAGCTGACGAGGCAGACCTTTGGCTTTGATTTTGTCGATTGGTACGAGTCAGGGCACTGGGGAGAGATGTATATTCCGCATTCGGTAGTGGACGGTGAGAAAGTAGTCTCGAATGTCTCGGTCAATTTGATGCAGTTTGATATGGGCGGCGTAAAAAAGAACTATATACAGCTTGGAACCGTCATGACTGATACAGAGTATCGGGAACAGGGATGGAACCGCAGAATTATGGAGCGGATTTTGAAAGAGTACGAAGGTAAGGCGGATGGTATCTACCTGTTTGGAAATGACAGTGTGCTGAACTATTATCCCAGGTTCGGATTCCGGCCTTCCAAAGAATACGAGTATTATATGCCCTGGAATTACGGAGAGAATATCGTTCCGTATGTGATTGAAAAAGTGGATATGTCGCAGGAGGAGCAGAGTGAGCGGCTCTATGATGTAATAAGGAATTATTCCGGGGACCCGGCTGTGCGCAATCAAAATGATGCAATGTGTATGAGCGATAATCTTGGATTGTATCAGTTCTGGATGGCCGCAGGATTCGGGGAAAGTATTTATTATCTGCCGGAGACTGGAACATATGCTTCCGCTGACGCGGAAGAAGGGGTGCTGCGACTTCACCAGATTTTTGGGAAAGCGAGGGTGGATATTGCCCGACTTGCAAAAGCATTTGGAGAGGCTGTGAAGGAAGTGGTGCTGGAATATACGCCGGTGCACAAAGCGGAATTTTTAGTAAGAGAGCATAGGGAGGACGATTGTACGCTGTTCCTTTTGGGAGAAGATTTGGAACGCATCGAAAAGGAAAAGCTGAGGTTCCCGGTCCTGTCCCATGCCTGACAGGCTGACGGGCTGCTTAGGATGGATGCGGCTGCTCAAAGAGCGACGGATCAAAAACGGACTGCCAAAAAGGAACTGCCAAAAAGGGACTGCTTTTGCAGGAGAGCTCATCTATAAGGAAGAATAAGGAAGAATTTGACACGGGGATTCAAGCATTGGCTGAATCCCCGTGTTATTATTTCTTTAAAAATTCAATATACTTCATCCAGTCTTCTCTGGAAAGGTAATGAATGCCTTCGCGAAGGTGATAAGCAACCGAGCCATCGGTATACTGATCGCCAGGCTGCGGCAGATAGGGCTTTGCAAGGAATCCCTTACATCCCAACAGTTCCCAGGCGGGAGAAGCGGCGGCAAGACTCAGGTATTCGGAGTAACCGTCCGCCCAGGAATCGCGCAGAGCGCTTCCGGCATAAAGCTTGCGGGGCGCAATTGCAGCAGCAAGAAAATGCTGGTCAAAGGGAGTGCTTTCGGACGCTTCCACCGATACCGAGATCGTCTGCATATTCTCGCAGAACCAGTACGGGAATACGGATGCGATTCTGGGGAACTTTTCACCCACCTTGCCGCGGGTCAGCGCGATTCCGGAACAGCCCGAATTATTCGAAAATGCGTGAGTGAATCGGGTATCGTTGGCAGCGGCCCAGGCAGCAGTCTTTCCAAGGCGGGAATGGCCGATTACACCGATTCGGGTTCGGTCAACAAAAGGCCGGTCAATGACCGCGTCAAGCAGTCGGGAGGCCGCAAAGGCCCACATTCCGATTTTACCCCACTGATTCGGTTCGCGGACACCGTCCTTGATATAGTGGGGAGCGATTCCTTCCTGGTAATTGTCTTCGCGGTCAGCGGCAACATCCTGGTAGAGGAAGCTTGCAACGGCAATTCCTTTCCCGAGAATCTCTTCGAGGGGATAGAACTCGTCATATCGAAATGCGATGTAGACCATGAGCGGCAATGTCTCGCCTTCGGCATGGACGGGTACCGTTAAGCAGGCGGGAAAGGTGAACCGTTCGCCGAACGGAGTCGGGAAGGTGACGATAAGGTCGTATCGGGCCGCATTCCCGGCGGCAACCGATTTTTCGGAAACGATTTGAGAAGTGACGCTTCCGGTGAATGCAGGCATGTGTCCGTATTGATGCTCGGCGAGCACATCAATCAGTTCGAGACGGCGGCGCTCCCAGGTCTCGGCCGTAACCGGCGTGCCGTCGTTGTGAAGCAGAAGTTCCGGGAGATTGCGCTGTTCCAGCAATTCTGTTATCATGATCCTCCTCCTTAATTATATGTAAGAAATATTGTATGAACCGTTGTTTGGTGCTTATAGTATACCACCGAAAAGGATATACTTCAATTACAGGATTGGGGAAATAGCAGTTTTTTAGGATATTTTTCGTAGGATTCTTCGATGAGTTGATTGAGAAACAATCAAAATCGGTCATAGCGAAGAGGAAAAGCAGGCGCCGTTCAAATGAAATCCGTACAGGATCCTTACTGAACGAACCGATCTGTAGGAAAAAGAGAGAAAATTGCAAGAGTTTATGAGAACTTGAATGGTGAATAATGGGATAAAAGCAGAAAAGAATCAATCAAAAACATTCATAATAAATCAAAATTATACAACATAGATAAAAACAGAAAAGGAATTTTGTGAATTATATTGATTGATTTTGAATGAAAATGATTATATAATAGCCAACAGAGAATACGAAAGAGGAAGCTCGTGAAGAAGGAAAGGATTTTTCACGGGAAAGCTGTGACTGGGGCCGGAGTGCGGTCGGTCAGCGGAAATGGAGGGATTTCTATGATTTACACAGTAACGTTCAATCCGTCGCTGGATTATATCGTTCCTGTAGACGGGTTTAAATTGGGGCTTACCAACCGGACGAGTTCGGAGTTGATTCTTCCGGGAGGAAAGGGAATTAATGTCTCAACGGTTCTGAAGAATCTTGGTCTGGACACCACAGCGCTTGGATTTATCGCCGGATTTACCGGGGATGAGATTCGAAAAGAGGTGGAGGCGCTTGGAGTGAAGGCGGATTTCATTCGGATTGAGAATGGAATATCCCGGATTAATCTGAAGCTGAAGTCGATCGACGGAACGGAGATCAACGGGCAGGGGCCGGATATCAGTGCGGCGAAGAGAGAAGAACTGTTGGAGAAGCTGAATGAGCTGAGGGCAGGGGATGTTCTGGTGCTTGCGGGAAGTATACCGGCAACAATGCCGCGGGATAGTTATCAGAATATCATGAGGAGACTTGCGGGGCGCGGGATTCTGATTGCGGTCGACGCGACGAAGGATTTGCTGACAAATGTGCTTGTGGATCAGCCATTTTTGATTAAACCGAATAATCATGAGCTGGGAGAGATCTTCGGAGTAGAGCTGAAGACCAGAGAAGAGGTGGTTCCCTACGCGGTGAAATTAAGAGAGCGGGGGGCGATCAATGTTCTGGTATCCATGGCAGGAGAAGGAGCGGTATTAGCCGCTTCAGACGGCAAAGTGTATGAAGCGCCTGCTCCGAAGGGAACGCTGGTGAACGGGGTCGGAGCCGGAGATTCGATGGTGGCCGGCTTTTTGGCCGGATGGCTGGAAAAGAAGGATTGCAGACATGCGTTCTGTATGGGAATTGCAGCAGGGAGTGCAAGTGCATTTTCCGAGTACCTTGCGACGAAAGAGGAGATTGACACGGTATATCAGGCGGCGGCAGGCCTGATAAGACAGGTGTGAGTGTACAAAAGAGAGAACGATCCGGTGCGTTGGTTGGAATGCGAAATCGTACAGGCAGCGGTGAAACGCATTCTGACCGGATTGAAATTGCGGATAAGAGGTAAGAAATCAGAGACGGAACCTACGATCAAAGATGGAACGATGGAGGGATATATGAGAATTACAGATTTACTCGACAAAAGAAGTATATCACTGAACGGTACCCCGAAGACGAAGCAGGAAGCGCTGGATCAGCTCGTGAATTTGATGGCGAGAAGCGGGAAGCTTTCGGATGTGGAGAGCTATCGGAAGCAGGTGTATGCGAGAGAAGAAGAGAGCACGACCGGAATCGGAGAGGGAATTGCGATTCCGCACGGAAAATGTGACGCGGTAAAGAGGCCGGGACTTGCCGCGATGGTGGTAAGAGACGGAGTTGCATTCGATTCGCTGGATGGAGAGCCGGTTACCCTGCTGTTCCTGATTGCGGCTCCGAATACGGAGGATAATGTGCATCTGGATGTGTTAAGTAAGCTTTCCGTTCTGATGATGGATGAGGAGTTCACCAAGGGCCTTCGCGGTGCGAAGAGTGTGAATGAGTTCCTGGAGAGGATTGATAAGGCAGATGAGGAGCAGGCGGATATTGATGAAAGGCTTGCGGATACCGGCGAACCGACCAAGGACAGAAAGCGGATTCTGGCCGTTACCTCCTGCCCGACCGGAATTGCGCATACTTATATGGCGGCTGAGGGACTTGAGAAGGCAGCGAAGGCAAAGGGCTGCTTTATTAAGATCGAGACAAGAGGCTCAGGCGGAGCGAAGAATGTACTGACGGATGAGGACATCGCGCAGGCGGACTGCATTATTGTTGCGGCAGATGCCAAGGTTCCGATGGAGCGTTTTGACGGTAAGCGGGTGATCGAATGCCAGGTGTCCGATGGTATCAGCAAGGCGGATCTGCTGATGGAGCGGGCATTAAGCAAAGATGCGCCGGTGTACCGGGCCGCGGAAGGAACGAAGCAGGAGAATGCCGGGAAGCAGGGAGGAAGCCTTGGCCATAAGATTTATATGCAGCTGATGAACGGAGTGTCCCATATGCTTCCCTTCGTCGTAGGCGGAGGAATCCTGATTGCAATTGCCTTTTTAATTGACAGTCTGTGCGTGGATATGAATGCGCTGTCGATAGAGGAAAGAGCGAACTTCGGTACGATTACTCCGGCAGCCGCGATGTTTAAGTCGATTGGCGGTGTGGCATTTGGATTCATGCTTCCGGTGCTGGCCGGTTTTATCGCGATGGCGATTGGCGACAGACCCGCGCTTGCGCTTGGATTTGTAGGCGGTATGATTGCGTCACAGGGCAAATCCGGCTTCCTTGGCGCCTTGGCGGCGGGATTTGCGGCCGGTTATGTGATTGTATTATTAAAGAAGCTTTGTGATAAGCTGCCGGAAGCGATTGAGAAGATTGCCCCGGTACTGATATATCCGGTTGTCGGAATCCTGGTGATGGGTCTTGCGATGAACTTCGTGGTAGAGCCGGTTATGGGCGGAATCAATACGGCTCTGAATAACGGCTTGACGAGTATGGGCAGCTCAAGTAAAATTATATTAGGAATTGTGCTGGGAGCCATGATGGCGACCGATATGGGCGGTCCGTTCAACAAAGCGGCGTATGTATTCGGAACTGCGGCGATCGCAGCCGGCAATTATGATATTATGGCAGCGGTTATGGTCGGCGATATGACGCCTCCCTGTGCGATCGCGCTTGCAACTCTGCTGTTTAAGAACCGGTTTACTAAGGAGCAGAGAGAGGCGGGGCCGACGAACTTTATTATGGGGCTTGCGTTCATTACGGAGGGAGCGATTCCGTTCGCGGCATCGGATCCGCTTCGTGTGATTCCGGCCTGCATGATTGGGTCGGGACTGGCCGGGGCGCTCAGCATGGCGTTCCGCTGTACGTTAATGGCGCCTCACGGCGGAATCTTTGTATTTCCGGTGGTTGGCAGTCCGCTCGGATATGTGATCGCGCTGACTGCGGGAACGGTTGTGACTGCGGTGCTGCTTGGATTATTTAAGAAGAAAATTGCGGAATAGGAGAAAAGGAGAAGCTTATTATGAGAGAGTTCAAGTATACAATTACCGATCCGGAAGGAATCCACGCACGTCCTGCAGGGGAGCTTGTGAAGGCGGCGAAGGCGTTTACCTGTACGATTAAGCTAATGAAGGACGGGAAAGCCGGGGATTGCAAGAAGATTTTTGGAATTATGGGGCTCGCGGTTAAAAAGGGCAATGAGGTTACGATGACATTTGAAGGTGCGGATGAGGATGCGGCGTGTGAAGCGCTTGCGAAGTTCATGAAGGAAACGTTATAAGACCGGAAGGATAGTCCGACCGGCTTTGACGGGCTACTGCAAACGGGTAAGACAGCAGCCCGTTTGGCAAAGAAAGGGGAACCGTATGCAGGTGTATCGTGGAAAAAGCGTATTTGGAGGAATTGCAGTCGGAACAATCAGCGTGTACAGCCGGGAAGAGCAGCAGGTGAAGCGCGTGAAGACAGAGGATACGGCTGCGGAGCTTGCCCGTTATGCGAATGCGAATGAGACGGCGATTGCGCAGCTTGCAGCGTTATACGAGAAGGCTGTGAAGGAGGTCGGGGAATCGGGCGCAGCGATTTTTGAGATTCATCAGATGATGCTTGAAGATGAGGATTATAAGGAGTCTGTGGAGAATATGATCCGTACGCAGCAGGTAAATGCGGAGTACGCGGTTGCAGTGACCGGAGATAATTTTGCGCAGATGTTCGCTTCAATGGATGATGATTATATGAAAGCGCGAGCGGCGGATGTGAAGGATATTTCAGAACGGCTGATTTCAGTGCTGAACGGAAGGGGCGCACAGGCGGTGAATACAAAAGAGCCGGTAATTATTGTGGCGGATGATCTGGCGCCGTCCGAGACGGTTCAGATGGATAAGGATATGGTGCTTTCTTTTGTGACCGTTCACGGTTCCGCGAATTCCCATACCGCGATTCTTGCGAGAACCATGGAGATTCCGGCGCTGATCGGAACCGATATTCCCCTGGATGAAAGCGTGGACGGAAAGTTCGCGGTTGTGGACGGAATGAACGGCTGCATCTATGTGGAACCGGATGAGCAGACTCTGAAGGAGCTTAAGGATAAGCAGAAGGAAGAGCGGGAGAAGAAGGAACTGCTGCTTTCCCTGAAGGGAAAAGAGAACGTAACGCTCGACGGAAGGCAGATTATGCTCTATGCAAATATCGGAAATGTCAAGGATTTGGCGACGGTATTGCAGAATGACGCGGGCGGAATCGGGCTGTTCCGAAGTGAATTCCTGTATCTGGAGAAAGAGGAGTATCCGACCGAGGAAGAGCAGTTCGCAGTCTATAAGACCGTTGCCGAGACGATGGCGGGCAAACGGGTTATCATCCGGACGCTCGATATCGGCGCGGATAAGCAGTGCGGGTATTTCAAGCTGGAACGCGAGGAGAATCCGGCGCTCGGCTTGCGGGCGATTCGTATCTGCCTTGCGAGGCCGGAGGTATTCAAGACGCAGCTTCGTGCGCTGTTCCGTGCGAGCGCGTACGGCAATCTTGCGATTATGTATCCGATGATCGCAAATCTCTGGGAGATAACGAGAATTAAGGAGATTGCACAGGAGGTAAAGGCGGAGCTTGCTTCGCAGGGAATCGCATACGGCAATCCGGCCCAGGGAATTATGATTGAGACTCCGGCCGCAGTTATGATAAGTGAGGAGCTTGCAAAAGAGGTCGATTTCTTCAGTATCGGAACCAACGATCTGACGCAGTATACGCTTGCGGTTGACCGGCAGAATCCGAAGCTGGAAGAGTTCTATGACGCGCATCATCCGGCGGTGCTTCGCATGATCCGGATGGTTGTGGACAATGCGCATAAGGCTGGCATCTGGGCCGGAATCTGTGGGGAACTCGGCGGGGATATTACACTGACGCAGAGCTTCCTGGAAATGGGTGTGGATGAATTGTCCGTGTCGCCAGGAAGGATTCTTCCGATTCGTAAGATTATCCGTGAAACCGACTGCAGGAAGGAATCAGAGAAAAGTAATTGAAAATAAATGCGGATTCGTGTATGATATTACTATATAATAGATACAAAGCGGCTATTATACCAGCGCCGCGCCGGGGATGACGGAAGGGAGTCCAATGACCAAACCGGCGCGTGTGCGTCCGCCGGCGGCTGCCATGGCCGCTAAGCGGCCATGGCAGAATAGAGGAACAGGGCGCGAAGGGGCCCTGTTGTCTGCTGCTATGACCAGGCTTGCGAGAAAGGATATGTGACTACAATATGGGCCGCCGCAGCGGCAGAAGGAGAGAATGCATGAACGCAGAGGTAACAAAAAAGTACGTTTATTGGTGCGAATCACCGGTATTTGATGAGGAGACAAAGGCGGAGTTAAGAGCAATCGCGGGAGTTGAGGCTGAGATAACGGATCGCTTTTACAAGGATCTGGAATTTGGAACGGGCGGTCTGCGCGGTATGCTGGGGGCCGGAAGCAATCGTATGAATATTTATACGGTAAGAAAGGCGACGCAGGGGCTTGCGAATTACATCAGAAAGCAGCAGGCACAGGAAAAGGGCGTCGCGATCGCATTCGATTCCAGAAGGATGTCGCCGGAGTTCGCCGACGCGGCGGCCCGCACGTTTGCGGCAAATGGAATTAAGGCGTATGTCTTTGATTCGCTGCGTCCGACGCCGGAGTTATCCTTTGCAGTAAGAAAGCTTGGCTGTACTGCCGGAATTGTAGTTACGGCAAGTCATAACCCGCCCGAGTACAACGGTTACAAGGTATACTGGGAGGACGGCGCGCAGATTACGGCTCCGCTCGATTCTGAGATTATCGCGGAAGTGAACGCGGTTGCGGATTTTGCAGATATCCGTACGATGAGCACAGAGGAGGCGAAGGAGGCCGGCCTTTATCAGGTGATCGGCAAAGAGATTGATGATGCTTATATGGCGGAGTTAAAGAAGCTGGTGCTTCGTCCAGAGGCGATTCATGCGGTGGGAAGGGATATGAAGATTGTGTATACGCCCCTTCACGGCACCGGTAATCTTCCGGTCAGACGGATATTAAAGGAGCTTGGATTTACGCAGGTGTATGTGGTTCCGGAGCAGGAGCTTCCGGACGGCGCGTTCCCGACCGTGTCGTATCCGAATCCCGAGGATAAGAATGCGTTCCAGCTTGCTTTGAACCTGGCAGGAAAGGTGGACGCGGATCTGGTGCTTGCAACCGATCCGGATGCGGATCGTCTCGGAATCTATGCGAAGGATGAGAACGGCGAATATCAGTCCTTCACCGGAAATATGTCCGGGCTGTTAATCTGTGAGTACGAGCTGTCGCAGAGAAAGGCCCTCGGAAAGCTTCCCAGGAATGGGGCGATTGTGACAACCATCGTATCCTCGAACATGGCAAAGGCGGTTGCGGACGCATATAACGTGAAATATCTGGAGACATTAACCGGCTTTAAGTATATCGGAGAGCAGATTAAGTTCTTTGAGCAGGAGAAGAGTTATGAATATCTGTTCGGCTTTGAGGAAAGCTACGGCTGCCTGGTCGGAACCCACGCCAGGGACAAGGACGCCTGTGTCGCGGTTATGGCGCTGTGCGAGGCGGCTGCGTATTACAGACTTCAGGGGCTGACGCTGGTTGAGCAGATGAAGAAGATATTTGAAAAGTATGGCTTCTATAAGGAGACGCTGTTCACCAGAACCTTCAAGGGCGCAGACGGCTCTGAGAAGATGAAGCAGATGATGGACGAGCTTCGGAATAACCCGCCGGCTTCGGTTGGGGAATATCAGGTGCTCGCGGTCAGAGACTATAAGGCGGATACCAGAACGGACTGCATGACAAAGGAAGTAACGAAGACCGGGCTTCCGAAGTCGAACGTGCTGTATTTTGAGCTGGAGCGCGATGCGTGGTTCTGCGTAAGACCGTCCGGAACCGAGCCGAAGATCAAATATTATGCAGGCGTAAAGGGCGAGACGAACGAAGAGGCGGATACCCTGCTTGCGGCATTAATGAAGGAGCTGGAAGGCTAATCGGATATCGTAAGGAGGCGTGGGGACGTCGTCTGAGAGAAGATTGGAACATTTTTGCAGAGGAAAAGAACATTTCGGCCTCGGAAGAATTTGAGAAGTGCATTATACTATGCGTATAGGGCGGAGTTGGACCCCCAAAATATGATTAAGGAGGCACTGCTATGGAGACGCGAGAGCACTTAAAAAAAGAAATTCTTGAGACGATAATAAAACCGGTGATTCAAGGGGAATGGTATGTCATGACCGAACCATTTACGGCCGAATCGATCACCGATGCTTTAAGATACTGGCATAATGTTGAGATTCCTTTTATCGGGGCTCCAATTCTTCTAAATGCGCCCATCGTATTTGGTTCGGACAGCCATCTGCGCGTGGATGAAAGGCAGGTCATGATGCAGGCAAGGGAAAGCGAAACCTGCCTGGTGCGCAATGAACATATCCAGGACGGCGCGTACGGAACGACCGATCCGGAACGGAGGGACAGGAATCTGAGTATTGAGGGAGGAATCTGGAAGTTCAAAACCGAGCAGCGCTGTTACACGAATCAAGAGAAGTCCATGAAGGGCTCTTACGGCTGCATTATATTCTCCGGGGTAGAGCAGGTTTCACTCAAACATATGATAATCTATGACAGCCTCGAAAGCGGAAAAGGGAATACCCCCTCCGGTTATGGAATCCAGATCTGCGACTGCAGGCATTTTATCGTTGAAGATATTGACTTTAATGATAACAGCCGGGATGGCGTTCATGTGAACGGCCCTGCAAGCTATGGTCATATCAGACACATCAGAGGCGAAAAGATGGGAGATGACATGGTTGCTCTGAATGCGTGGGACTGGGATACCTCGTCGCTGACCTTCGGAACGATAGACCATCTTTATGTGGAAGATGTGGAATGCCCCGGGAATGAGTTAAGACTGCTGCCCGGGCAGAAGGTGTACGAGAGCGGTGAGCGGGTTGACTGTGATATCCGCGATATCGTGCTTGAGAATATCCGCGGAATCTACACCTTCAAATTATATGCGCAGCCCAATATTTCAAACGCGATCCGGGGAACACACGACGTATCGGGGACGGTAGGGACGATTGAAAATGTCTATTTTAAAGATATTTCCTTTGTTGAGGTATCGCCATCCGGCCTTAATAATCTTCCGGTTAAGAGCCTGTTCGAAATCTGCGCGGATTGCAGTGGTATCTATATAGAAGATGTATATGTGGACAACACAATTGATCAGTGCAGCAAGCTTGACCTAAGACTGATCAATGTAGGCCCCTTATCGGCGGTATGGACGAACGGTTCCGAGGATCCGGCTGACTGGGGTGAGGTGTTTGATCCGGATGCGATCTGCAGTGCCGATGATATTTATTTGCATCATATCAGCTTTCAGGGCGAGACGATTACAGAGAAGGAACGGTTAGTAAGAGAAGTAACCATGACGGTGAACCCGGAGTATCCAAGGACAGTGCCAAAAGGCGGGACGGGATATGGTAAGATAGGCAAGGTAGAGGTCAGGTAATACATAAGAGAAATTAATAGAGGATGCTACATTTGGCAGATGGAAAAGGCGGAGCCGGCGTATGAAAGAATTGCGCGGGACTCCGTCTTTTGTATATTTTCCGGAAAAAAGAAATGATTGCGGGAAATGAGACCAGTATGGCAGAGCTAATAGGGAAGCTTCTGCCAATGGGTGCAGCTTTTTCTTCGCCCGGATTATGAATGGGGTAGCAAACTGATGATGTATGATCTTCAAAAGAAATGGTATCAGTAAATAAGTTTTTTCCGGCTACATTCGGACTATTGAGGGAAAGAATGCGGTCGGGATCGTTCGATAAGCTGATGGAACGCAATTTGTATTGTGCTTTAGGGGGGAAAAAGGAGCATATAAAAATTTTAATAAATATGTAATGAAAATCCGGTAGAAATATACAGAACAACCTGTTATAATCAAGACCAGAACAGAGAAACTATACATAAAAACGAGTTTGAGCCGTTACGGAGACGCAGAATCACAGGCGGGAAACTGTGATTTGGGAAATCAGGCAGAAGGAGAGCAAAGGTCATGTATAATGGGAAGGATATGGAAGAAAAAAGGGAGTACATCAGAAGAAGGAAAAAGACACAGCGGATGCTGACTGGAATGTTGGTTGTGTTCTTTCTGCTTACTCTTGCATTTGGAACGGTTGGGGTTGTGCTTGCGCTGCGTCTGGAATCGCTGCAGAAAGAGGTTGCAGAGCTTGAGGGACAGCTCGCTTCGGAGAGAGCAAAGCTGGAGCAATATATCATAGAGGATGCTCCGATTGGAGCCGGCGGCAAAGAGGAAGATGCGCAGCCGTCCACCGATGGCGGGAATGGCACGGTAAGCGGCGAAGGCCAGGGATCAGAAGGAACGCAGGGAACCGGGCCGGAGCCGACCAGTGCGCCGGAAGAGACGGCGGATGGACGTACGACTACGGAAGCATCGTCTTCCGAAGAAGTGCCGACCGAGCCGACTCCGACGCAGGCGGCTTCTCAGGACAAAACAACCGAAGCGGCAACGGAGGCTGGCAGCACGCAGGAAGAGAATGATGCGGACGAGGAAGGAGAATGGGCGGACAAGAAGATATATTTAACCTTTGATGATGGCCCGAGCAAATATACGGATGATATTTTAGAGATTCTTGCGGAATATGATGCGAAGGCGACCTTCTTCGTTATCGGCAAGACGGATGAGCATTCGAAAGAGATGTATCAGAGGATTGTGGATGAAGGACATACATTAGCGATTCACTCGTATACACATAAATATAAAGAGATCTATGCGTCGGTTGATGCATTTGCCGCGGATTTCACGAAGCTGAGCGATCTGCTGTATGAGGTGACGGGAGTGCGCCCCGGAATCTCTCGTTTTCCTGGAGGCTCAAGCAATAAGCAGAGCAAGATTGGAATCGAGCCGTTTGTGAAATACCTGAATGAAGAGGGAATCATCTATTTTGATTGGAATGTGGAGAACGGAGATGCGACGGGGAAGACATACACGGCCGAAGAGCTTGCGCAGAACGCGCTTGACGGGATTGCAAACTTTAAGCGGCCGGTCGTCCTGATGCACGATACGGATGCGAAGAAGGCAACCGTGGATTCCCTGCCCGAGATTTTGGAGACCATTCAGAAAAAGGGAGGCAGGATGCTTGCACTGGACGAATCGGTTACGCCGGTGCAGCATGTGAAGGCGAATTCCTTTGATGAAAGCAAAGAGTAATAGGAAGTATTGACTGAAAAATTGTTCCATTGGGACGAATATCGGCCCGAATGATGAAAAAATAGAATAAATTCACGATCCCTCTGGTAATTCGGGAATAAATATGGTAAGATAGATAAGAGAGTGTGGGCAGAATGGAATGCCCTATCGAAAACCAGAAAGGCACAGGTATTATTCTATGAAGAAATACAACCGGATTTTGTTAAAATTAAGCGGCGAAGCCTTAGCAGGTGATAAGAAGACCGGATTTGATGAGGCGAGCTGTATGATGGTTGCCGAGCAGGTAAAGAAGCTGACGGAGGAAGGAATCCAGGTCGCTATCGTAATCGGCGGAGGCAATTTCTGGAGAGGCAGAAGTAGCGAGACGATCGACCGTACGAAAGCGGATTCCATTGGAATGCTTGCGACGGTTATGAATTGTATTTATGTATCGGAGATTTTCCGCTATGTCGGAATGAAGACAGAGGTATTCACCCCGTTTATCTGCGGCAATATGACCGAGCTCTTTTCCAAGGACAGAGCGGTTGCAGCGCTGGAAGCGGGAAAGGTCATCTTTTTCGCCGGCGGAACGGGTCATCCGTATTTCTCGACCGATACTCCTTCCGCTTTGCGCGCGATTGAGCTGGAATGCGATATTATGCTGATGGCGAGAGCGGTGGATGGCGTATATGACAGCGATCCGAAGAAGAATCCGAATGCGAAGAAGTATAAGGAGATCACCTTCCAGGAGATTCTGGATCAGAAGCTGGAGATTCTGGACATGACCGCTACCGTTATGTGTATGCAGAATAAGCTCCCGATTCTGTTGTTCTCGCTGAACGAGGAGAACAGTATTGTGCAGAATGCAGCCGGAGAGTGCACCGGAACTATTATTAGAATATAAGTTTGGAGGACGACGAATATGAGCAGTGCAAGAGTAAAACCGTATGAGGACAAGATGGTGAAGACCCTGGATGTATTAAAGGAGGATTATGCATCGATCCGTGCAGGAAGAGCGAACCCGCATCTTCTTGACAAGATCCGTGTGGATTACTACGGACAGCCGTCCAGCCTGCAGCAGGTTGCCAACGTATCCGTGCCCGAGGCAAGAGTAATTACCATTCAGCCCTGGGAATCCAAGATGATTAAGGCAATTGAGAAGGAGATTTTAGCTTCGGATCTTGGAATTACACCCGGTAATGACGGTAAGGTGATTCGCCTGGTATTTCCGGAGTTGACCGAGGAACGCAGAAAGGATCTCGTTAAGGATATCAAGAAGAAGTCGGAAGCTGCCAAGGTTGCAGTCCGCAATGTTCGCCGTGATGCGAATGATGCATTTAAGAAGCTTGGAAAGAGCAGCGAGGTATCCGAGGACGAGCAGAAGCAGTTAGAGGAAGAGATTCAGAAGGTTACGGATAAGTACATCGCTGAGATCGACAAAGTAACAGAGGCAAAGTCGAAGGAGATCCTGACCGTATAGGATTTTCACGGAACCATAAGGAGAATAACGGACGTATCCGCAATGCAGGAATACGTCCGTTGCTTTTAGATGCCGAAGTCGGAGGGGCGGAATTCCGTAAGGAATAACGGGCCGATGAGCGGGCAAGAGGAGGATGACGGATGGCGGAAGAGAATAAGAGTGTTCCGCGCCACGTGGCAATTATTCTGGACGGTAACGGCAGATGGGCGAAGAAGCGAATGATGCCGCGTACTTATGGGCATTCCCAGGGAAGTAAGAATGTCGAGAGAATATGCGAGGAAGCCTGGAGAATGGGAATTAAGTATTTGACGGTCTACGCGTTCTCGACAGAGAACTGGTCAAGGCCGAAGGAAGAGGTGGACGCGCTGATGAAGCTCCTTCGGAATTATATGAAGGACTGTATTAAGACGAGCCGGAAGAACGATATGAGAGTGCGGATTATCGGCGATAAGTCCGGGCTGGATGCGGATATTCGGGAGAGCATTCAGGCGCTCGAGGAGGACTCGAAGAATAATCAGGGGCTGAATTTTCAGGTGGCGCTCAATTACGGCGGACGGGATGAGATTATCCGTGCGGCAAGAAAGCTTGCTCTTGCGTGTAAGGATGGAGAGATGGCTCCGGAGGAGATTAACGAAGAGACATTTCGGGCATGCCTGGATACGGCGGATATCCCGGATCCGGATCTGTTAATTCGTACGAGCGGAGAATTCAGACTTTCCAATTTTCTGATGTGGCAGACCGCGTATACGGAATTTTATTCGACAGATGTGCTGTGGCCGGATTTTACGAAGGACGATCTGCAGAAGGCGATTGATTATTATAACAGCAGAGAAAGACGCTTCGGAGCAGTATAAGAAGGATGAAGGATTGGAAGGAGGAGACAGGATGTTCTGGGTAAGATTTAGAAGCTCGATTATCCTGATGGCGATTGCGATTGCGACGATATTGCTGGGCGGGAACGTGATGTTCGCCGTGGTGCTTGCGATATCGCTTATCGGTCTGATGGAGCTGTACCGGGTTCTTGGAATTCATAAGAGTATTCTGGGAGTTCTGGGATATGCGGCGGCTGTTGGATATGACCTGTTGATTTATTTCGGACGGGAGGACTTGCGGTTTGAACTGCTTGTGATTTTTATGCTGGTGCTCTTGGGCGCCTATGTGCTCCGTTTTCCGAAATACACCGCCGATCAGCTGACGATGACATTCTTTGGTCTGATGTATGTTGCAGTTATGCTTTCGTATCTGTATCGAATTCGGATACTGGAAGACGGTCTCGTGTTAATCTGGCTGGTATTTATCGGGTCCTGGGGATCGGATACATGCGCGTATTGCGTTGGAATTAAGTTCGGAAAGCACAAGGCGACGCCAAAGCTCAGTCCGAAAAAGACGGTGGAAGGCTGCGTCGGAGGGGTTGTAGGAGCGGCGCTGCTTGGACTGCTTTATGGCTCCCTTTTCCGGGAGCAGCTTGCGGCACTGTTCAATCCGGCGGTTGCCTGTATGCTGATATGCGCGGCATCCGCAGTAATCTCTCAGATTGGAGATTTGGCTGCTTCAGCGATTAAGCGGAATCATAACATTAAGGATTATGGAAAGCTGATACCGGGGCATGGCGGAATTATGGATCGATTTGACAGTGTAATTGTAACGGCTCCGATTGTGTATTTGCTTGCGGTCTTGATGAAGATATGATAAAATAAACGGTGCATGGAGGAACGGGGGAGAGGCTCCGGGAGACCGGCACCGTTTTTCTGTAATCAGATAGCGTTACGGAATGAGAGACCCCTTGAGGCGGGAAATATTGGTTTCAGAGACTGTTTTAAGAAAGTATTTTAAGAGAAGGTTTTAAGAGAACGTTTTAAGAAAGAAGGTTTGCTTGTTGAAGAAAGTAGCAGTGCTTGGTTCGACCGGCTCGATCGGAACGCAGACGCTCGAGGTGGCCAGAACGAATGGAGATATTGCGATTACCGCGCTGGCGGCGGGAAGGCAGATCGATCTGCTGGAGAAGCAGATTCGGGAATTCCAGCCCAGATTGGTATGTGTGTTCGAGGAAGAGAAGGCAAACGAGTTAAAGACGCGGATTGCAGACTGTTCTACAAAGGTAGTAAGCGGAATGGACGGTCTGATTGAATGTGCGGTTTTAGAGGAGACAGAGATCGTAGTGACCGCGGTTGTTGGCATGATTGGGATCCGACCTACGATTGCCGCGATTCAGGCGGGAAAGGATATCGCGCTTGCGAATAAAGAGACGCTGGTAACGGCGGGGCATATTATTATGCCGCTTGTGAAAGAATATGGAGGAAGACTGCTTCCGGTTGACAGCGAGCACTCGGCGATTTTTCAGGCACTGAACGGGGAGCGGGAGGTGCTTCCGGGAACGCGAAGCTTTGGGACGGCGAAGGCGATTCAGAAGATATTGCTGACCGCATCCGGCGGTCCGTTCCGGTTAAAGAAGAAGGAAGAGCTTGCGAATGTTAAGGTAGAGGATGCCCTGAAGCATCCGAACTGGGCGATGGGACGCAAGATTACCATTGATTCCGCGACGATGGTGAATAAGGGGCTTGAAGTTATGGAGGCGAAGTGGCTGTTTGATGTCGAGGTGGATCAGGTACAGGTTGTTGTACAGCCGCAGAGCATTGTGCACTCCATGGTGGAATTCGTGGACGGCAGCGTGATTGCACAGCTTGGAACGCCTGATATGAAGCTTCCGATTCAGTATGCCCTTTATTATCCCGAGAGACGGTTTCTTCCCGGAAAGCGTCTGGATTTCTGGGAGCTTGGAAGCATTACGTTCGAGAAGCCGGATATGGAGAAGTTCAAGGGGCTTGCTCTGGCGTATGAGGTGATGCGGACGGGCGGAAGCGCGCCGACGGTATATAACGCGGCGAATGAGCGCGCGGTTGCGAAGTTTTTGAACCGCGAGATAGGATTTACCGATATTTCCGATTTGATTGAAGCGGCTGTGAAGGAGCATCGGTTCATGGCGAATCCGGATATTGCGGATATTCTGAATCTGGAACAGGAGACATATGATTTTGTAGAGAAACTCTGCGGCGGAAAGGAAGGTGCTGCATGTCAGTAATTATTGCAATTTTGATTTTCAGCCTCATTGTGGTGATCCACGAGCTGGGGCATTTCCTGCTTGCGAAAAAGAACGGGATCGGGGTAACGGAATTCTCCATTGGTATGGGCCCGAGACTTGCGAGCTTTGTAAAGAACGGAACCAGGTATTCGTTAAAGGCGCTTCCGCTCGGCGGTTCCTGCATGATGCTTGGAGAGGATGAGGATCTGAACGACGAGGGTTCGTTCAATTCCAAGCCCGTCTGGGCCAGAATCTCCGTGATTGCAGCGGGACCAATCTTTAATTTTGTTCTTGCGTTCCTGCTCTCCCTTGTTATTATCGGAGCGGTGGGCTATGATCCGGCATCCGTGACCGGAGTAACGGCGGGAGGACCTGCGGCTGCGGCCGGACTGATGGCCGGCGATACGATTGTCAGGATCGAAGACAGCAAGATTAAGGTTGGGCGTGAGGTGGATGATTATTTCCGGTTCCATCCGTTAAGCGAGGCAATGGTTGAGATCACGTATGAGCGGGATGGAAAGCAGTATACGACAGCCATTCAGCCGGAGCTGGTGGAGCGTTATATGCTGGGACTTTCGTATATGGCGGATCAGACCGCGGCAGTGATTGAGATTGCGGAGGAGCAGGAATATCCGCTGTATGCGGCGGGACTGCGCTCGGGAGATATTATCACCGGGATCAACGGGACTGCGATTGCATCGGGAAGCGAGATGTCGGAGTATTTTCAGGCGAATCCGCTGACTGCGGAGTCGGTTGTCATCACGTATGAAAGAGACGGTGCGGCAAATACCGTGACTGTAACGCCCAGGTTTGTCCAGAAGTATTACACGGCCGGATTCTCCTATAATCTGGCAAGAGAGAAGACAGGTGTGCTCGGAACGATTCGCTACAGCGCGCACGAGGTTGTCTACTGGATCAAATATACAATTAAGAGCGTCGGTATGCTGTTCACGGGCGGACTGTCCCTGAATGATATGTCAGGTCCGGTCGGCATTGTGGATATGATTGGAACGACGTATGAGGCGAGCAAATCGGACGGAGGGCTTTATGTATTTCTGAATATGGCGTATCTGACGATTCTTCTGACCGCGAACCTCGGTGTGATGAATCTGCTTCCGATTCCTGCGCTGGATGGAGGAAGACTGGTATTTCTCTTTATCGAGGCGCTGCGCGGCAAGCCGATATCGAGAGAGAAGGAAGGCTTTGTACACATGATCGGCCTGATTGCTTTGATGGCGCTGATGGTGGTTGTATTCTTTAATGATATTGTAAAACTGTTTTAGGTTAGGAGGGCATAACGATGTATCGGGAACATACAAAAGAGATTGCCATCGGCAATCGCGTGATCGGAGGCGGCAATCCGATCCTGATTCAGTCCATGACCAATACAAAGACAGAGGATGTAAAAGCGACGGCTGCACAGATTCTTGCGCTTGAGCGGGAGGGCTGTGAGATTATCCGCTGCGCGGTTCCGACAATGGAGGCGGCAAAAGCGCTTTCCGAGATAAAAAAGCAGATTCATATTCCGCTGGTTGCGGATATTCATTTTGATTATAAGCTTGCGATTGCGGCGATGGAGAACGGCGCTGACAAGATTCGCATCAATCCAGGCAATATCGGGGATGATACAAGGCTGAAAGCGGTTGTGAACACGGCAAAGGAGCGCAATATTCCGATTCGCGTCGGTGTCAACAGCGGCTCTCTGGAAAAGCGGCTTCTGGAACAGTACGGCGGTGTAACCGCGGAGGGCATTGTGGAGAGCGCGCTTGAGAAAGTAAAGCGCATCGAAGATATGGATTACGATAACCTGGTAATCAGCATCAAATCCTCAGATGTTCTGATGTGCATCCGGGCGCATGAGCTGATTGCAAAGCAGTCGAATTATCCGCTGCATGTCGGAATTACGGAGGCAGGAACGGTCTGGGCGGGCAATCTAAAGTCCGCCATCGGCCTTGGCTGCATTCTGTATCAGGGAATCGGCGATACCATCCGGGTATCTTTAACCGGAGATCCGGTGGAGGAGGTTCGTTCCGCGAAGCAGATTTTAAAGACACTGGGACTTCGCAAAGGCGGAATCGAGGTTGTATCGTGTCCAACCTGCGGCAGAACCAGAATTGATCTGATTGGCCTTGCCGGGCAGGTTACGGAGCTGGTCAGACATTACGATTTGGATATTAAGGTCGCCGTTATGGGCTGCGCGGTGAACGGCCCCGGAGAGGCAAGAGAGGCAGATCTGGGAGTTGCCGGCGGCAATGGCGAGGGAATTGTGATTCGCAGGGGAGAGATTATCCGCAAGGTACCGGAGAGCGAGCTGCTTTCGGCTTTGAAGGAGGAATTGGACGCATATGCAGTTCTTTGAGGTATTTGATCATTTACAGGTGGAGCCGGAGTTGGTGGACCGGTATGAGGATACTGAGGTATTAAAGGTGGCCGCTTCCAGAAAAAGCGCTGCGGTCATCGTATACATATCGGGAAAACGCCCGATTGAACACCGGTATATCCGCAGGATGGAGTCTCAGCTGCAAAAGCAGCTGTTCTCGGAGATGGGGAATACGGTATCCTTAAGTGCGTCGTATCAGTTATCGGGACAGTATAATCCGGAGACGCTCTGGAATCTGTATCAGAACAGCATCCTGGAAGAGGTGCAGGAGATCGGAGCGTTAGAATATACGGTGTTAAAATCGGCGGAGATTTCCTTTGAAGCGAATGTGATGTACCTGGATCTGAAGGATACCTTCATTAACCGCCATGAGGCAGGGCACCTCATCGAATATCTGGAGAATATGTACCAGCAGCGCTATGGCTATATGGTTCGGGTGACGCCAAGGTATCATACGCTTCCGGAAGAAGAGAAGGAGGAGGAACCCGGGTATGAGTTCGTCCGCAATGATGCGGTGAAGCAGATGGCGAGGGAGCAGCAGACCGCAGGCTGGGGATCGGTCAAGAAAAGTGCTTCGGGAGCGAACGGATCCGGCGGGAATGCAGAAGGTGCCGGAACGGGCGGAGGCTATGGTTCCGGGAACGGGGCGGCCGGACCGGCAGGCTATGCCGGAGGGAACTCCGGCGCCGGCAATGCGGCAGGAACGGCCGGTTCGAACGCGAATTCCGGCACCGGCGGAGCACAGCCTAACAGACAGGCAGGCAATGGCGGAGCAGCAGGCTCTGGCAAATCGGGCGGCTTCGGAAAGGATAAGTTCGGCGAGAAGAAGTTCCAGAAGAAAAAGCTTCCGGACGATCCGAGCGTTATCTATGGCCGGAACTTTGACGGAGACCCGATTAGCATCTCCGAGATTCAGGATGAGATCGGAGAGGTCGTGATTCGCGGAAAGATTCTGAGCTTTGAGGACAGAGAGCTTCGGAACGGTGAGAAGACTCTGATGATCTTCGCAGTCACGGACTTTACCGATACGATTCTGACGAAGATATTTGTAAAGACCGAGGAAGCGGGAGAGCTGAAAGGGAACCTAAAGCCCGGCAAATTCGTGAAGCTAAAGGGCATGGCACTGCTTGACCGATACGATCATGAGCTGTCCATCAGCTCGGTTGTTGGAATCAAGACAATCGGCGATTTCACCGTGAAACGAATGGATCACAGCGAGGTCAAGCGTGTAGAGCTGCACGCGCATACGATGATGAGCGATATGGATGCGGTTGTGGACACCAAGGTCTTGGTAAAGACTGCGTTCAAATGGGGGCACAAGGCAATTGCAATTACGGATCACGGCGTAGTTCAGTCCTTCCCGGACGCATCGCACGCGATTAATCCGAAGGATTATAAGGACGATGAGGCCGAGATGAAGCGTGCCAAGGAGTTCAAGATCATCTACGGAATGGAAGCGTATCTGGTCGATGATGTAAAAGAGATTGTTGTGAATGACAAGGGACAGTCGCTTGACGCGCCCTGCGTAGTATTTGATATTGAGACGACGGGATTTGGACCGGTGAAGGATCAGATCATTGAAATCGGTGCGGTAAAGGTCGTGAACGGAGAGATTACCGAGCGCTACAGCACCTTTATTGATCCGCAGATTCCGATTCCGGCGGAGATTGTAAAGCTGACCAGTATCACGGACGAGCAGGTGATGGGTTCGCCGACGATCGATGCGGTGCTGCCGGAGTTCCTGACATTTTGTGAGGGGTGTATCCTAATTGCACATAATGCGTCGTTCGATGTCGGCTTCATTACCAAGAAAGCGGAGCTGTTGGATCTGCCCTGTGATTTTACCGTGGTGGATACGGTCGGGCTTGCAAGAGTATTGCTTCCGGATCTGTCGAACTTTAAGCTGAATACCGTGGCAAAGGCGGTCAATGTATCGCTTGAGAATCACCACCGCGCCGTGGATGACGCGGGAGCACCCGCGGAGATCTTCGTCGCATTTATTAAGAAGCTGAAGGAGCTCGGAATTGAGGAGCTTTCCGGAATTAAGAGCCTTGAGAAGTTATCGCCCGAGGTCATTAAGAAGATGCCGACCTACCATGCGATTATGCTCTGTAAGAATGATACGGGGCGCGTTAACCTCTACAAGATGGTGTCACTGTCCCATATCGATTACTATAATAAGAGACCGCGAATTCCAAAGAGTCTGTTCATGGAGAATCGGGAGGGACTGCTCATCGGCTCCGCCTGCGAGGCCGGAGAGCTCTACCAGGCGATCCTGCGCAATGAATCCCAGGCCGAGATTAACAAGCTTGCACAGTTCTACGACTACCTTGAGATTCAGCCGCTTGGCAACAACCGGTTCATGATCGAGAGTGACAAAGTGGATGTCTCCTCGGAAGAAGACCTGATGGATATCAACCGCCGCATCATTGAGCTTGGAGACGAATTCGGAAAGCCGGTTGTCGCAACCTGCGACGTGCATTTCCTGAATCCGGAGGACGAGGTCTACCGCAGAATCATTATGGCGGGCAAGGGATTTAAGGATGCGGACAATCAGGCACCGCTGTATCTGCGGACGACCGAGGAGATGCTGGATGAATTTATGTACCTTGGCCGTGAAAAAGCGGAGGAGGTTGTCATCACCAATACGAATAAGATAGCGGACATGATCGAGAAGATCTCTCCGGTGCGCCCGGACAAATGTCCGCCCGTCATCGAGAACTCCGATCAGACCCTGCGCCAGATCTGCTACGATAAAGCACATTCAATGTATGGTCCGAACCTTCCGCCCCAGGTAGAGAACCGTCTGGAGCATGAGCTGCACTCGATTATCACGAACGGCTTTGCCGTTATGTATATCATTGCACAGAAGCTCGTGTGGAAATCCAACGCCGACGGCTATCTGGTTGGCTCCCGGGGTTCGGTTGGTTCGTCCTTTGTCGCGACGATGTCCGGTATCACCGAGGTGAATCCGCTCCCGGCGCATTACTATTGTACGAACTGCTATTATTCGGATTTCGAATCCGAGGATGTGAAACAATATGCGGGCAGCAGCGGCTGCGACATGCCGGATAAGAACTGTCCGGTCTGCGGAAAGCCCTTGTCAAAGGACGGCCACGACATTCCGTTCGAGACCTTCCTTGGCTTTAACGGCGACAAGGAGCCGGATATCGACCTGAACTTCTCCGGTGAATACCAGAGTAAGGCGCACGACTATACGGAGGTTATCTTCGGCAAGGGACATACCTTCCGCGCCGGAACCATCGGCACCCTTGCTGAAAAGACGGCCTACGGTTATGTGTTAAAATATAACGAAGAACACGGAATTCATAAGCGCCGCGCGGAAGTCGAGCGAATCTCCTCCGGCTGCGTCGGCGTCAGACGAACGACCGGCCAGCACCCGGGCGGAATCGTCGTACTGCCGCACGGAGAAGAGATCTATTCCTTCACACCGGTACAGCGCCCGGCGAATGATATGACGACCAAGACGGTTACGACGCATTTCGATTACCACTCGATTGACCATAACCTGTTAAAGCTCGATATTCTCGGGCACGATGATCCGACGATGATTCGTATGCTGGAGGACTTAACCGGAATTGATGCAAAGACGATCCGGTTCGATGACGAGAAGGTATTATCCCTTTTCTTAAATACGAGCGCGCTCGGAATTACGCCGGAGGATCTGGACGGCTGTGACCTCGGAAGCCTTGGCGTTCCCGAGATGGGAACCGATTTCGTTATGCAGATGCTTCGGGATACGAAGCCGAAGAACTTCTCCGATCTCGTCCGCATCTCCGGACTCTCCCACGGGACGGACGTATGGAACGGCAACGCACAGACCCTGGTTGCGGAGGGCAAATGTACCTTAAGTACCGCGATCTGTACGCGTGACGATATCATGATCTATCTGATCGGCAAAGGGGTGGAGCCCGGCCATGCGTTCAAGATTATGGAGAGCGTTCGAAAGGGTAAGGGACTGACACCCGAGATGGAAGAGGAGATGCTTTACAATGATGTCCCGGACTGGTACATCTGGTCGTGCAAACGAATCCAGTACATGTTCCCGAAGGCGCATGCGGCGGCCTACGTTATGATGGCGTTCCGAATCGCATATTTTAAGGTGTATCAGCCGCTCGCCTATTATGCGGCGTTCTTCAGTATCCGCGCGACTTCGTTCAGCTACGAGTTAATGGCGCTCGGCAAGGATGTGCTCAAGCGCCACATGGCGGATTACAAGAGACGTTCGAACGAGCTGACCCAGAAAGAGGAAGCGACGCTCAAAGATATGAAGATCGTACAGGAGATGTACGCGAGAGGATTTGAGTTCCTACCGATCGACATCTACAAAGTTGCCGCGCACAAGTTCCAGATTATGGACGGCAAGCTCATGCCTGCATTAAGTACGATAGAAGGCCTGGGAGATAAGGCGGCCGATGCGGTTGTGGAAGCAGCAGCGGAGGGACCGTTCTTATCGCTGGAGGATTTCCGAAATCGCACCAAAGTGAGCCAGACAGTCATCGATCTGATGGTGGACTTAGGAGTGCTCGCGGGGCTTCCGAAGTCGAATCAGATATCGCTGATGGACTTTTTGGTGTGATGCATTCGCATCCGTTATGAAATACCGGGCGGCATGGCAAAAATTTAGTATAATTGTACAAAACAAATCCACATTTTATATTGAAAATCATTCCCAAATGGTGTATACTGTAAGATAGGTTAAGAGTGCACACCATATAGCAGGAGGGATTGCGATGATTGAAGCAACGAGCTGTGGCGGTGTCGTGATTTTTCGTGGGAAGATTTTATTACTTTACAAAAATTACAAGAACAAGTATGAAGGATGGGTTTTACCCAAGGGAACTGTCGAGGAGGGCGAGGAATACAAAGAGACAGCAATCAGAGAGGTGCTTGAGGAGACCGGCGTATCGGCCTCAATTATTAAGTACGTCGGGAAAAGCCAGTATACCTTTAATACGCCGCAGAACACGGTCATGAAGGATGTTCACTGGTATCTGATGATGGCGGAGAGCTATTACTCGAAGCCGCAGAGAGAGGAATATTTCATGGATTCCGGGTATTATAAGTTTCACGAAGCTTATCATATGCTGAAGTTCACGAACGAGAAGCAGATACTGGAACGTGCCTACAATGAGTATGTGGATTTAAAAAAAGGAAATTTATGGGGGAATAAAAAATATTTTTAGGACTTGCATTTTTTGAGAGTTTGTGGTAACATAAATAAGGCTCATTTGCAAGCCAACCCCATGGGCCGCTGTGGCGGAATTGGCAGACGCACGTGACTCAAAATCACGCGGAGCAATCCGTGCCGGTTCGAGTCCGGCCAGCGGCAGTAATAAGAACAGCCATCGCAGAGTAAGTTACTTCTGGGATGGCTGTTTTCTTTTGTCTGGTAAGCAGAAGGGACTTCGAAATTGGAATTCAGGTGTTTATATTTACCGGTACAAAGGCGATTTGCAAAAGACTCTCCCAGCAGGGAAGCGCTATCTGAGCATATTCCGGTCGGAGATATTCGCTTAGAGCAGCTGTTATTTGTTCAAAACGTTCTGCCATCCGTGCAAGCTCCTGCAGATCAGTCCTGGTATGTCCGCTGTCCCGGATTGCGTCCTGCTCCTGTTGAGCAAAGCTTCCGTAGGCCGCTGTGATCTCGGAAAATCTCTCCGCTACCTGACGGAGCAGGCGCAGATATTCTTCGTAATGCGTGTATTGAACCATAGCAGCAGCGTGGTAATCAGTACGTCCTTCATTCGCAAGGCCGAATATCTGGGAAAGCATATAGGCATAACCGGCTGACAGGCGCAGTGTGCGTCTGGCGCGATCCTCCAGTGCGCTTTCCGGAGTCCAGGATGTTAGAATGGACAGAACAGTCTGGCTTGCCAGGGAGAATCGGGAGCCAAGCTCAGGAGACATATAATCTCCGGCGCACAAAAGCAGCTTCATCATAAATGCTTCTATGTATACACCGCGGACACCCTCATGATGCGTGACCATTCTTCCGGGAAGAAGCTCTGCCTGTTTAATAAACTCGGATTGCACAGAAGCTAACGTGCGGACACACCCGCTGAACGGGGTAATGCGGCCAAATACCGTCCGTTCCAGACTTTCCTCATCAAGGGGCTGCCCCGTCATATAATGCCCTGCTCTTGCAATCGCCATTAATCCGGACCAGAGAGTATGACCGCGCAGATTCTCCCAGTCAGTAATTAATGCGCTTTGGATACCGGAAGAAATGCCATCCTCCAAAAAAGCTTCGATCTCATCTTCTTTCAGCGGATACGCACTGTTCCAGGGAAGCTCATTCCTCCATGGACAATGATACTGCGTCGCTACGATCCCGTTATAGGTACAGGTACTTGGACATACGAAGAGGTTTGAGAAGCCCATATTCAGCAGCATACGGATGCTTTCCGGTCTGTGACCGTTATACCACCAATCGAAGATGATAAGCTCCTTGTCGATATCTTTGGCAAGCTGTGGATGTGACAGCAGCATATCCCCGAAGATCCCGGTTCGGATCCCTTTTTGCTTAAGATAGCGGCCCATATCGGATAAAAAACTGGCATACAAAAGCAGCTCCTCATCATTCAAAGCAACCTCGTCTCCGCCGATATGAATATATTCCGGCTCAAAGCATTCGATGAACTGATCCAGAATAGATAGGGCGAATGCATGAAAGCTCGGATGCGCCATATCAAATTGACGGCTGTTCTTTCCGAGGTGCCGGAAACGCTCCTGACAAAGAAAGCTTTCCGCATGTCCAACCAGATTAGTGAAGGGAATGATGGATAGATGATATTTCTTTGCTTCCTGTCTGGCCCATAAGGCATCCTCTTTGGTCATGCATCCTTTGCGGGGAATACCGGGAATCTGCGGAAATTGAAAGAATCCTTCTACGTACAGCGCGATTCCGTTGTAGCCACAGCGATGAAGAAGGGAAAGAAGCTCTGTGAATTCCTCTCGATGAAAGCTTCGAGAACGCGCCAGATCGTGCATAAACCAGCGGTACTTAAAACGCATATCCTGCAAGGCAGACACCTCCTTTTTTATATTATCTTACAGGTGAATTATACATGATTTGTATCCGGATAAAAGTGTAAAATCGGATATTTTTCTAATAAAATGGTTACATATTTTTTTGACTATTAAAATTTGCCAATATGAATTTTGCCGGTGTTGAACCAAAGACTGCGGAAGCAATTCTGGAATTTATAAACAACTCATTGATGTAAGAAGTGGTTCTGAGGGGCTGTAAAAAAACAGCCCCTTTTAGTATGGATGATATGGATAAAACCCCGTCTTTTCGTATCCGTTCAGCTCAGCCATAAAACGCTTGGTAATTTCTTTTTATAATGCGGTTCCTTTCTTAGGAATAAAGAATTCCGACATATCTGTTTTTTCTAAGGTAAGCAGCTGTAGCTTTTTATCAATTCCCCCCGCATAGCCGGTCAGGCTGCCATTCGTTCCCACAACTCTGTGGCAGGGAACGATAATAGAGATCGAATTGTGCCCGACGGCACCGCCTACCGCCTGCGCGGACATTTGGGAAAGGCCCTTCTGCCTTGCGATTCTGGCGGCGATTTCTCCGTAAGTCATTGTCTGTCCGTAAGGAATGGAGAGCAGTATCTCCCATACCGCTTTGCGGAACGGTGTAGTATTCCAGGACAGCGGCGGGGTAAAATCGGGGGCTTTGCCTTGAAAATACATATCCAGCCATCGCCTGGTCTCTTCAAATAAGGGCAGCTCTTTTTCTTCATATTGCTGCGGCAGGGTATCTCCAAAATACTTTTGACCGTCAAACCACAACCCGGTCAGCGCTTCTTGGCTACCTGCGATTGTAATTCCGCCCAAAGGCGAAGCATAATGATAAGTATAGATCATTGTATCAGTCCTCTTTTGTAATCTTGATCAGATATGAGGAGAAGAGCGGCATCTGCACATAGAGCTTCAGATCACTTGCCTGCGTCTTTTCTTCCCGAACCAGCGTCGCATCGTGATTCGCGTCCAGACAATAGAATGCTGCATTAGCTGCGCCGGTGATTCCGAGATGTTTCAAATCAATGCAGACATCCTGATTGGCTTCCTTTTCTTCGTCGTCAAAATAGTTGACCATGATAGCGGCCTCGTTCTCCGACATCGCAGCACAGGCAAACAGCCGGTCGTCATCACGCTGTACTTCTGCCGCAGCACCCAGCTGATACAGTTCATTGAACATCTGAAAGACATAGTACCCTTTCAGAGGCTCATAAAAATCGGTTCCGAACATTCCGTTCATTCCGCAGGGACGTGCGTCATAGTACATCAGCATATCCAACGGCTCGTATTGGGAAGCGCAGATACACGATCCTACATAGATTGCCCCTTTCAGGCTCTTTTCGGTTCTCAGCGATTCTGCCCAATCGTCTCCGCACCAGCCTTTCACATAGTTCCACTCGTTCAGGATGCTCTCGGCCTGAGGCTGTCCTTTTTCCTCCAACAGCTTTTTGGCCTCCCGGATGTAATGCAGGAACACGTTGGGATCCCGGCGGTAGTTGTGCCAGGAGAAAAAATCCAGTGGCACCCGCAGATGGTCAAAGAAACCGTCCAGCCATTCCCGATGCTCCAGATAGGATACGGCCGGACCGCCAATCTTGAGCTCCGGGAAGTTCTGCTTCAGGTGCTCCGCAACAATATTATGGAACTCATAATACTGTTCGCGGGTTCCGCCCCAGGTTTCTGTGCCGCCGTCGGCTTCGTTCCAGATTTCCCAGTATTCAATCCCCATATGGTAGCCGTCCGCCCATCCGTAATTGTAATGGCGGATGATATGTTCACAGATGATCGCCCACTTTTTAAAATCCGCCGGAGGCAGCGTATTGTATTTTTTGATTCCATGCTCGATCTTCGCACCAAGACGATAGAACACCTTTGTCCCCGCCATCTCAATTACCCGCAGATAGGCGTCGGTCATAATGAAATCGTAGGAATTCTCATCATAAGGATCCTTGCTGAAATCGGGGAAAATATTCGCAACATCCACGGTGTGCTCCCCGCCATATACGGACTCAAAAGCCGCGTCATGAGTACGCGCATAGGGAATACATAATGCCTTGTAGGGTTCGAAGTTGCCGTTGTTCTGATTGGGCGCGCCCTCACATACCTCTTTGTGCAGCTCCTCCGCCGAACGCAGGCGATATACCGGCCCATTATTAACGCAGTGCATGGGCTTCATTTTTCCTGCTTTTTTCGAAAAATCCGCTTGAATATGTAACATATGGAATCCTCCTCAATATCTGTAATTTCTACCGCAATTATAAGCAAAAAGAATTCTGGCGTCAATCCGATTTGCAGCGAAACAGTTTCGAAATGAAAAGCTGCCAGGTTACCGATCTGACAGAACGATTAGTCAATCAGTTCTGTCAGATCGGTAACCTGGCAGTGCAGAATATTTACAGTTCAATCATATTATCATACACCATATCAAGCTTCGCCGCATAAAGATGCGACATATCAGAGAAGCAGAGACACTTGGGTGCGGTTATTCCGTTGTCATTGTTTTTGAACTCAAGAATGGTAACTCCCGTATGCGTATACGCAAAGGAAGCCCACATCATATTCACCGGAATATGAAGCAGAATCGACAGCCAGGCTCTGGAAAATGCCGCGTGGCAGAAGAGGGCAACTTTTTCTTCATTCTTCTTAAGAATCCGGTACACACCATTCTCTTCTTTGTATCCGAGCCGTTCCAGGAAATCGTTTCCGTTCTGTTCGATGTAGCGTAAGGCCGATTTCATATTCGACTGCCGGAACCCGGGGCATTCGAGAGCTCTCTCGTAGCCAAGATCCATATTTCCGTTCTCACGGTAATAGGTATTCTGAACTAAGGAGACGGATTTGCGGACGCCGTCCGGGAAGGGAGTCAGTCGTTCGTCCTGAATCTCGTGGGTCCATTCCTCAATCTGGTATTCCAGTCCAAGAAGTCTGCAGGCAGGCTCCGCGGTCTGTCTTGCCCGCCCCATGGGAGAAGAGTAGATTCGGTCAATTTTCGAATCGGCAATTCGTCGTCCAACTGCCTCGGCCTGAAGTTTTCCGCGTTCTGTTAACGTATCTGTCACATAATCGGGATCGCCGTGGCGAACTATGTATAAAAGCATTTTCATCACCTCACGAACAGTGTGCCATAAATCGAATCGGTTGTCAAGAAACATGTGTCCTGTGTCAATGAAAAGAGAGATTTTGGTTGACTCCCCTGCCTTCAAGTGGTATGATCGTTTTGAAAAAAATTAAGCGATCCGAACCGGAGACATAACACAATCAGAAGGACGCATAAGAAGGAACAAAGTCGGATTGATTTTGGCAGAGGGGATGCGCTCTGACGGAATGTCCGAAGAGGAATATTCGGAATACTGCGCCGACGATTGGAACGCATCTTGGAGTTCCGGCGGACGAAGAATGGGAAGGAGAGGCTTTGATATGAAGATAGAACATGATTTTCATGTACACACGAATCTGTCATTGTGTGCACAGCAAAGCGCAACTTTGGATGGATATATCAGAAAGGCAAAAGAGATCGGTCTGAAACGGATTGGATTCAGCGACCATTTCTGGGATGAAAAGATTGAAGGAGCGAACGGCTTCTATCGCCCGCAGAATTATGAGCATGTGGCGAGCCTGCTGCCTGAGATTGGCAAGCTTGATGAGCCGGAGCTGAAGATTTATTTCGGATGCGAGACGGAATATGATCCGTATCATCACGGGGTAGCGATTACGGAGGAGATCGCGGAAAAGTTTGATTTTATTTTGGTTCCCAATTCTCACACGCATATGATGATGCCGAAGGAGTATTATACGCCGTATCAGAAGCATGCCGATTTCATGATTCAGGCATATGAGGAGATCATCGACAGCCCTGTAAGCCGTTATATCACGGCGATGGCACATCCGTTTGAGGCGGTATGCTGTCCGTATGATAACAGTATCTTGATTGACTTGATATCCGACGATCAGTATAAGCGGCTGTTCGAGAGGACGGCGAAGAAGGGAATTGCATTTGAGATTAATGTAGCTTCCATGCACAGCAAGACACCCGAACAGATAGAGAATTGTTCGCAGATCAGAATGTTCCGTCTTGCAAAGGAGAGCGGCTGCAAGTTCCTGTTCGGAAGCGACGCCCATGATTTGCAGAAGCATGATACATACTCAAATGCAGATCTGATTGCGGATCTTCTGGATCTGAAGGAAAGCGATCTTGCGAGTATTGCGGTATTATAATGAGTAGGATCGGAGTGCCTTATGGGGATTCCGGATTCAAAGAGAAAAGCCTCTGATTAGAAAAGGGCGTCTCAAAAGAACGTTTGCGATTCGCGGGCATTTCAGATATGCTGCAGAAGCTGGGCTTTGCGGCATATTCGGAGGGGCTGTGAGTCGGCACGCGGCTTTTGGGACGTCCTCTTTTTCTGCTTGTATTCTTTGGTATTTCGTCCTATAATAGGGTTAAATAAAGGTGGGGGCTACATATGATAAGAGAAAACAAGGCGGCTTCGCGGTTCATAGGAGCGGGAAGCCGGTATGAAGAAGAGGATGAGGAGTTAGAGTATAACGACTTAGAGTATAACGAGGAAGAGGAATACGGGGAGGAGTCGGACAGAGGCGGTGTGCTCCGGAAGATTTTAGGGGGGATCGCAGCAGTGCTTCGGTGGCTGTTTGACGGAATATTCAAAGATGGAGTGACGGGCACCTGTGGCTATCTGTTTGTCAGCGGCTGGCTCTATTATATGAGCTGTCTGACCTGGCGGGCCAAACAGCTGGTGGAATTCGCGGTCACGGTCGGGACGATCCGGATCTCCTTTAGCTATTCGGACTTTAAGAACTTGTATTTTGCTTTGTTTCTCGCGGTTGTGACAGGAAATGTATTATTACGGAGGGGGCAAAGAACGGTATATGACTGTTTGCTTCCAGTGTTGGTGCCGATTTCTTCGTATTATGTATTAAAGGCTTCAGCGGCTGCGGATTCGCTTCTATGTCCGGCAGCGGTGCTGGCAGTGATGGGAATGTATGGTGCGTTTATGGTCTGGTCCGCAGCCGGTAAGATTCGGGCAGAGCAGCATCGGAGGAAGCCGGGACGCGGGACATGGTACTGGATTCGCCGGGCCCTTGCGAAGACAGCGCAGGCCGGTCTGCTGGCATTTGTGCTGGCGGGAGCGATAAGCTTTGCAATGGTCGGCGGGAAAAAGACGCCGTACGAGGTAAATAAGGCCGGAGAATATGGGCTCTGGGAGGCGAATCGGGAGCTTCTTGCCGCATTGCAGGAAGAAAAATGGGAGATGTATTCGAATGAGGAACGGTGTGAACTGCTTGGTATGCTCGCGCAGCTGGAGATGCTCTGGCTGATTGGGGAGAAAGATCCGGGGCTTAATGTGGTAGCGGTTCAGATGGAGGATGCGAATACGCAGGGGTCGTATGATCGGGTGTCCAATGAGATTCGGGTGAATCGGGATATCCTGAAAGAGCGGGATACGGTGCTGCTTACGCTGCTTCATGAATCCTATCACCGATATCAGTACGCAGTGGTGGAGAATGTAAAGTTTGACGGACTGAATTCCGGCTATCGAATCGTGAGGGAACTGGAGGAATGGCAGAATAATTTTGCAGAATACAAGGACGGAAGCGGGGATTTTGAGGAGTATTACGAGCAGGCGATCGAGGAGAGCGCAAGAGCGTATTCGGAAGAATGGGTGTACGAGTATATTTGGTATATTGAACAGTTGGATTGATAGAAGAAAAATCCTGTAGGTTGGATTGATAGAAGCAAAATCCGGGCTTGCAGGAAGTCGTATTTCGCGGTACAATAATAAGATACCGATAACAGGAGATAATTCAGAAGGGAGGGATTTGTTTGAACTGTATTGATGCGAAGACGATGATTACGCCGTTCATTCAGGACAAATTGAATACAGAACAGCTCGAAGCATTTTTGCAGCATGTGAACAACTGTCCCTCCTGTATGGAAGAATTGGAGATTTATTATGTGGTGCTGATGGCGGTTCAGCAGCTGGACGAAGATAAGGAGCTGTCGAATGATTACCGGGCGGAGCTGAAGAATAAGCTGGCAAGATGCGAGGAAAAGATCAGACGTTCCCGGTTCACGAAGGTGAGAAGAAGAGTGATGTTAATTGCCGCGATTCTGAGTGTGGGGCTGTTCTCGGGGATTCAGATCACGGAGAAGGTCGTGGTGTCGCCGCCCAAACAGCTAATATTGACCGGAACGTGTTCTTTTCGGTTAAGGGAAGGTTTCTTTATTCAGGAGCGGGATGAGATTGAATTGATGTTCATCGAGAAGAACGAGCTGTTGCTTCAGTATGTGGATCAGATTCGGAATCCGGAGCATGAGAGGCCGGAAAAGGTGGACAAAGAAAGTCCTTACTGGAATGTGATGGAGTAACCAACCGCAGAAAGACAGGCCGCCGGTACGGCAGAAACGGAGAGTAGAATGGCAGATAAGATTGTATTAATCGATGGCAACAGTATTGTGAACCGGGCTTTTTACGGGCTGCCGGATTTAACGGCGTCGGACGGTACGCATACGAATGGTGTGCTTGGATTTTTGAATATATTGTTCCGAATTCTGGAAGAGGAGAAGCCGAACTATCTTGCGGTTGCATTTGATGTGAAGCATCCGACCTTCCGACATGAGAAGTATGCGGAGTATAAGGGGACAAGAAAGCCGATGCCGGAGGAATTGCGCGAGCAGGTGCCGCTTTTAAAGCAGGTGCTTTCTTCTATGGGAGTTCTGTATCTGGAACGTCCCGGCTATGAGGCGGATGATATTCTCGGAACAATTGCGGTGAAGGCGGAACGGGAAGGATTTGCGGTATCGCTGGTGTCCGGTGACCGTGATTTGCTCCAGATGGCGGATGATGTGATTAAGGTGAGAATTCCAAAGACCAAGAAGGGCGGAACGGAGATCGAGGATTATCATACGCAGGATGTCATGGACAAGTACGGCGTTAGGCCGCGTCAGATTATTGATCTGAAGGGGCTGATGGGAGATGCATCCGATAATATTCCGGGTGTTCCGGGAATCGGTGAGAAGACGGCGGTTAAGATATTGAGCGCGTTCGGAAGCGTTGAGAACGCGTACGCACATGTGGAAGAGATTACGCCGAATAAGGCGAAGGAGAATCTGAAGGAACATTATGCTCTGGCAGTATTAAGCAAGGAGCTTGCGACGATTAAGACGGATTGTGAGTTAGAGTTCCGGTTCGAGGATGCCAAATTGCAGAACCTGTTCACCGAGGAGGCGTATCTGTGGTTTAAGAAGCTCGAATTCAAATCGCTGCTTGCAAGGTTCCAGGAGAATATGGAGACACATAAGGAAGCAGTGGAGGATTCGTTCGTCTGTGTTGAGGACTTGACGGAGGCGGATGCGGTATTTGACAGGCTGTATGCGTTCGGAAAGAGCGGGAACGGGCAGGTGTCCGGAACCAGGGCCGGGGCAGGCGGTCAGAAGGAGGGCGTAAGGAGCGCGGGATTTTGTTTCCTTGCACAGGAGGGTGAATGCTTCGGCCTTTCGCTTGCATTTGGAAAAAAGGACATTTATTGGATCCGCTGTGGATATATGATTACAGAGGGGTATCTGCAGGATAAGCTCACGGAGTATCTAAAAGGCGGCGGTCATGTGGTCTGCGTGGATTTGAAAGCGCAGCTTCCCTTTGTGTACGAGGTGGATCAGGAGACTGACTGGACGAAGGAGAATACCGGATATTTCGGGCAGTTCACGGATGTGTCGGTTGCGGGCTATCTGATGAATCCTTTGAAGGATTCGTATCTGGCGGAGGATATTGCAAGAGATTATTTGGAGATGGCAGTTCCGTCGGCTCAGGATCTGTTCGGAAAGAAGAAGCTTTCTTTGGCGGCGCAGGAGAATGAAAAGGAATTCATTACCTATGCCTGCTATCAGAGCGCGGTTCCGTATCTGGCCTGTGATAGTTTGCGCGGGCAGCTTGCGGAGGCCGGGATGGAGGAATTGTTCCTTACCGTCGAGATGCCGCTTGTCTTTACCTTATATGAGATGGAACAGCGGGGAATCCGGGCGAACAGAGAGGCGCTCTCGGAGTACGGAAGCGAGCTCGCGGTGAATATTGACCGAATTGAGAAGGAGATTTACCGGATTGTCGGGGAAGAATTCAACATCAATTCGCCGAAGCAGCTCGGTGTGATCTTATTTGAAAAGTTAAAGCTTCCGTTCGGAAAGAAGACCAAGACCGGGTATTCAACCTCGGCGGATGTATTGGAAAAGCTTCGCAGCGAGGATCCGGTTGTGGATCTGATATTGCAGTACAGGCAGCTGACCAAGCTTAAGTCCAACTATTCGGACGGGCTTGTGGAATATATCTGTGATGACGGGCGCATCCACGGCAAATTCAATCAGACCGTTACGGCGACCGGACGGATCAGCAGCACGGATCCGAATCTGCAGAACATCCCGATCCGCATGGAATTGGGACGCCGGATTCGCAAGGTATTTACACCGAAGGACGGATATGTGTTCCTGGATGCAGACTATTCGCAGATCGAGCTGCGTGTGCTTGCGCATATGTCAGGAGATGAGCGATTGATCGAAGCGTATCATCAGGCGGAGGATATTCACCGGATTACGGCGTCGCAGGTATTCCACACACCGCTTGCCGAGGTGACTCCGGCGCAGAGAAGCAATGCAAAGGCGGTGAACTTTGGAATTATCTATGGAATCAGTTCCTTCGGACTGGGACAGAACCTAAATATTACGAGAAAAGAAGCGGAGAGCTATATCAAGCAGTACCTTGAGACATATCCGCAGGTAAAGGAATTCCTGAACGGACTTGTGGAGTACGGGAAGAAAGAGGGCTGTGCGGTCACGATGTTCGGAAGAAGAAGACCGGTTCCGGAGCTTTCCTCCGGCAATTTCATGCAGCGTTCGTTCGGGGAGCGCGTTGCAATGAATTCTCCGATTCAGGGAACGGCGGCGGATATCATCAAGATCGCGATGGTTCGGGTTAATGAGAGGCTGAAGGCGGAGGGAATGAAAGCCCGCCTGATCCTGCAGGTTCACGATGAACTTCTGGTGGAAGCACCGATGGAAGAAAAGGAGCGCGCGGCGGAGATTCTGAGGGAAGAGATGCGCGGTGCGGCGGATTTAAAGGTTGCGCTTGAGGTTGAGGTCGGAGAAGGAACGAACTGGTACAACGCCCACTAAAGGGAAGGAACGGAACTTTCGGGGAGCAGCAACCCATTGCTTCGGAAGCTCTGCATCGTTTAGGACACAGCTGTTGGCGAAAAAAGGAGAGAGTCATGTTAGTAATCGGAATTACAGGCGGCATCGGAAGCGGAAAATCGCTGGTTGTAAAGCTTCTGACCGAGCATTTCGCAGTGGCCGCCATTGATACGGATACCCTGGCAAAGGAGCTCATGAAGAAAGGACGGGCATCCTACAACAGGGTGGTAGAGCATTTTGGAACGGAACTATTACAGGCGGACGGGGAGATTGACAGAGAGCGTCTGTCAAAGCTGGTATTCGCAGATCAGGCGAAGCTTGCGCTCCTGAATTCGCTGACGCATCCGGCTGTGCATGAGGAAGTGCTTTCCCTGATCAGAAAGTATCGGGAATCGGGACGGTATCAGGCGGTATTGGTGGAGACCGCACTGCTGATTGAAGCGGGGTACCAGAGCTTTTGCGATGAGATCTGGTATGTACATGCGAAGGAAGAGGTTCGCAGAGCGCGCTTAAAAGAGAGCAGAGGATATTCGGACGAGAAGATTGACAGCATCTTCGCGAAGCAGAAGAGCGAGGAGGAATTCTATCGCTATGCGACATGGATTATTGAGAATAACGCAGGAGAAGAGGAAGTCTTACGGGAATTAAAGCAGGTTATGAGTGCAAAATGTCCCTGAAAAGAAAGACAGACTGTTTCAACGGTCTCACGGAGAATCTTTTATAAAAAGGTTTCTATAAAAAAATTGAAAAAGTGCTTGCATTTTGTCATGAGGTATGTTATGATAGACAGCGTCGCAAGTACGGCTCGTTGGTCAAGCGGTTAAGACGCCGCCCTCTCACGGCGGAAACAGGGGTTCGATTCCCCTACGGGCTATTTGCC
>JAGAPO010000011.1 GCA_017623215.1 Lachnospiraceae bacterium
AGGTTCCGCTCTGTGCATTCCAGTTATCATTCACGAAGAGCGGGTTATCCACATAACAGGTTACGCCCTCCGGGAACGACAGCTTCTCCATCCACGGGGTTAAAGCCGCAAGCCACTGCTCCAACAGCTGCGGGCGGTCAGTTAGATTTGCGACCCTGCAGAACAGCTCGGTCACATTGGGCCACCACGCGCTTAGTTGATTCGCGTCCTGATCGTAAGCCGCGCTGTCGATCAAATACGGTCGGATTCCTCCTGCGCATATCAGATTCTTCTCGTAAAAATCCGCACAGTTCTCAGCATAGTCCGCAACCAGATCCTCTGCGAAATCATTCTCCCATTTGAACGAGTTATTGGACGGAACATTGCGGCAGGTAAAGCTTCCCTCCTCCACAGACGAATCAAAGAAACCAAGCGATTCATTATAAAGTATCGGAAAGTTCCTGCGGAGCCGCTCCGCGAATGCGGCGGCCTTTTCTTTCATCTGCGTATCGCCAACGCTGTCGCTGACAAGTACCATGGAGCGGGCCGCACAATATGCGATGCTGTTATTAAAGGTGCTGATATCCCTCCCGTTCTCTCCCACCAGCTCTCTGTAATCCGGAACCAAAGAGGTTCCGCTGCAAAGGCCCATATTCTGATACTCCGTATCCATAATCATGGTAAACAGCCTCTTTGCAAAGTCATAATAACGGTCCACCCGGAGTCCATGTGTCAAAAGCAGATTCAAAAGCACAATATAGATTCCCTGCGCTGCAGGCGGAGCCGCCTCACTTCCCTGCATATCAAGGCCAAAGGCATGAGGAATTCCTTCTTTGTTCGAGTATGTCATAAGACACTCCGCCATCTGATCCAGGAATTCTCTGTCACCCCAATAACCGATGCAGGCAGCTGACGTCATGGTATCCCATCCCCACATCCAGTACATCGTCGTCTTCGCGCGCAGACCGCCCGGAATCTCGGTAATCTTCAGCGACTCATGATATACCGGAGCCAGTGCAAAGAAGTTATCAAGCGCCTCATTGCCGCTGTGAAGAACCGGGCTCCTCTTTGCCGCTTTCTCATACCGCTCCTTCATAGCCTCCCGATCGCGTTTTGCTGTTCGGATCGCATTTCTCCCTTTTTTAACCGAGTCCTCAATGCTTCTCTCAAGATTCATACAGATCGTATGGCACTGTCCCGAAACAAGGCCGGACATCGAGATCTTTCTCTTGGTATTGTTTAAGGTGTACGTATACTCTAACGGAAGATTTCCAACAAAGGATACTCCTGTAACGGAATCCGCTTCCGTATACTGACAGACGATACATCCATCCTTTCTTTGCCACTCGCTCCATTCCCTCCTCCGGTTGTCACGATAGCGCAGATCATTGTAATCCGGAGATGGCATCACCCGGTAATCGTCATAGAATTCCAGCCCGAACGAATATCCCTCGAATTGCTCCGGCAGCTCCACACAAAAATACAGACTGTCTCTGCAGGTATAGATCCCATAGGACACAGACACCCCCTCAATCTTTGTACGGCTGAAATAGCCAAATGGCCATATCTCACACTGCTCCGCCTTTAATATGTATCTGTGTTCCCGGTCAAAGAGGTATAGCCTTAAGCCCCCCCAGAACTGCTTCCGAAACAGACCATAACGCTGCCCTTTTCCCCAGGAACTGAAGAACTGTACGTCCCCCAGCTCATACTCATACGCTTCAAATGCCAGACGGTTATCACAGAACCATCTCGGGCCATAAGGGAGCCCATTCTCGGTCTGAATGCTCCCCTCATTGATTTCGAACACAACTGGCGCTTTTCCCTTTTCAATCATATCTGCATCCTCCTTGAAGGTGCCGGACTGCTATCCACCTTTTTCTCTGATTATATCATTTCGTGTTACTGGTGTCTATTTAAATATTTTTACTATATATATAATATTTTAACATTCACAGAAAAAGAAAGTGAGCTGACGGCCGCGATTGCAGAAGGCCGCCCACATGATGTCTCCACCACGGGTGCGGCCCTCTCTTTTTCTTATTCCCACGCTTCGCAGGAATGAATCTCTTCTTTTACGTTCCGGAAGCTGTTCCCTGACAGCGCAAGCCCTTCTGGATATTCCTCAATGTAGATTCCTCAGCGGCAGTCCTCACGGTGATTGGAATCGACGACGATATCCTGAATTCCCTGCGGATACGCGAACCTACCCTGGCATTCCCCATCTTCACCTGTTCCGGGAAGGTAATCCGGGGTCCGTACACAGTATCATTATTCCGCCTTTGTCACGGTAATATTGGCCGGAGTGCTCGTAATTCCGGGAACAATCATCGTCTCAATCGGTTCTGCTGCATTCGGTCTGTAAATCACTCTGCCCCAATTAAGCCCTTCAATCGTCACAACTCCTTCCGGCGTCGTCAGTTTGAAATCGCCTGTTCGGTTGGCGAGATTTAGGAATATGTAGATATTATCAATCGGATCGTGAATCAACAGCACCGAGCTGCCGGCCGGATTCTCAAGCACAGCGTCACCAAGCGTAATCTCCTTCTCTGTTGACTGCACCATGTTATTCGTTCGGAGCATCTCACAGTCCATAAAAGGGGCGTAATCGAGATAATTATAGTATCCTTCCGTATCCCAGGTTCCGTACTTAATATAGGTATTCGGATCCGTTACCTCCTCATACTTATAGTTTATCTCTTCGGTGTATACAAAGTCCTCCTGTCTGACCAGGCTGCCATTGATATAGCTTTCGCTCACACAAAGCTTCTCGGTATCCAGTCTGAGCTCCAGAGAATCCTCTCCGCTCTGATACTTCACACACCAGATCTCTTCCTCGTCAAAGCTTTCAAAAGAGGTTTCCTCCATATGCGCCACAAAATCCGCCATGGACTTATATTCACTCTTATCTCCCATTTCAATGATAAAGCCGTTTCTTTGACGAATCCGCTCCTCATAACTGATTGCAGTCTTCTCACCATAATAATTATAGGCGGTGATTGCGAGCAGGTTTTGGGTCGTTGATGACGTTCCAACCGTACAATGTGCTCCAAAATCCGTAATTCCGATATCGTACTCTCTGCCAGCCTCCACTGCAGTCGTGTTCAGGGGCTGGAGCGAGATATAGGTGTTGAAATCCTCAATATAGATCTTCTCAGCTCCCGTGGTTCGGAACGGAATTCCCTCTCCGGTCAGCCGGATTCGCACTTCTTCTTCACCGACCGTAAGCACCGTCATCTCTCCCTGCAGGAACGTATCACCATACCAGATCCCCCTCGCTTCTTCATAGTTCGTGATCAGAATGCTTTCTCCCATATCCGACCATTCTTCTACCGGAAGCTTATAAAATGCAATGGGGTCATCAATATCTTTTACCAGACCGGGCCATCCCATGACAATCGCCTTATTCTTGTTGGACAGGGCGAATTCCTTTCCGTTCCCGTTCGGATAGTTATAAGTTAGATAGGTATTCATCACATCCGGATGATACTCCAGATCGGAATCATACATATACATCGACCACAGGGTACCAATATCCGATACATCCTTGATATCCTTACCCTCTTCATTGCGTCTCCAGGTAGCACGCACCACTCCGTCCTGTCCGGAATTCCCGGAGCAGTTCCATTCTGCCGCTCTTGCGGAGAGTGCATATTCCTCCGTCATATAGACATGCTTTTCCTGCAACCGATACTTGTCCGAAACCACCCATCCAACATGCTGATTTAGCTGTGACGGATCATTCTTAACCAGTCCTGTCGCTGTAACCTCATAGGGATATTCTCTTCCCTTAAGCAGATTCTCCATATAGTCAGGAAAATACATATTCAAAGCAGCCGCATTGGAGAACCAAAACGAATACCCCCTGCTGAGGTTCTCGCCCGAAAAGAAATTGCCATCCATAGCAAGATACAAAATCGTTCGATAATCCTGCTTCTCCGCATAATTAAAATACTGACAGCCATACGCCCTGGTAAAGGGGCCGGTCAAACCATTGCTGGGATAGTGAATTTGATTCACAAGCAGCATATTACACCAGTCAAGCAGCAGCTCCAATTTTGCTTTCATCCGTTCGTTCCCGATGTAATTATAAGCGGCCAGATAATTAGTATAAGTGAAACCGCCATAACCCGGAGAACTCAGATCCCCATTAGAGCCGGAGGCCGCAAGATGAGCAAGACAACGATCCAGATATTCCTCCATTCGTTCCATCATCGCATCATCTCCGGCAATATCCGCATAGAACAGCCCTAAAACGAATCCTTCTGATCCCTGGTTATGCAAACAATTAAACATATATTCTTTTGACGCTTTTACCGGACAGAAGCTCTCAGTCTTCCTGCCCATTCGGACGATATAGCGATAAAGCGCCTCTCTTGCCTCGTCCGTCAACAGCTCATTAAAATCGTACCAGATGATATACGGCTGCAAATCCGTAAAAGCAAACGATTCCATGTCTTCATGCCAGTACAGGCTTTCGTCATCCCCAAAGTATTGCACTAAAAGCTCATTTGCTTTCCTGACATTTTCTTCTCCTCCAAGCATAAAATGTCCCAAAATTCCGTTTTTGTTATTCAGATACCCGATCTGATATCCATCTGAAAATGTAATTCCATCCGATATTTGAATTCTCTCCAAGAACACATCCGCTTTCTCTTCCTTCGGAAGATCCTGATACCAGGGCAGTGTCTCTTCACTGACCTGAACCGTCTCCAAACCATGTATTTGACTTTTTGTTATATCCGGGGTATCTCTTTTGTAGACTGAAATTTCGACATTTGAAGGAAGTGATTTAATATAATTACGAATCTCATCGGAAACTGTTGGTATCACATAGGGGGTATCCTGGTATTCTTCATTCCATGCCTCTATTGCCTGCTCCAGCTTCATTTGCATCTCATTTTTTATACACATATCTTTTCCTTTCCAAAGGATAACTGCCAGAACTGCCAAAGCAATTATCGTTAATCCTATTTTTTTCATCCTACCTCTTTTCTTCATTTTGCTATTCTATTCGAAGCTATCCGGGAAGGCTCGTCGACCTTTCCCGGAACAAGCCCCTTTTGAAGCACATTTCATTTAGTACACATATTTACTGTTGTATGTATCACACTCGCCCTGAAGCACTGCCTGAAGCTCGGCAATCGAGGATGCAGGCGGCAGCAGATAGAGGTTCTTATACTTACCATCGATCAGTATATTCCTTGTCACGCCATTGTAGATTCTATCCATGACCATCGTTCCGCCATATAATGCCTGCTGAACGCTTGCTATATATTCCGCGTCATAACCGGGACGTGCCTTCGTCGCCTCATTGGAATCATTAATAAAAGCTTCTCTTAACTGAATCCATTCTTCCGAATACTCAGTCGTACCCTTTAAGCCTTCGAACTCAGAAGGAATATTGCCATCACTCATCTGCTCCATATCTGCCAGGTTAAATTTGATAATTTCTTTCAGTAACGAAATTGTCATATCCATATCGTCACAGCTGGACGGAATAACCCAATAAATATAGTGAATCTGAGTGATATATTCCTCATCCGCACTGTACTTCGGAAGCGGTACGCTCTCTAAGATATCGCCGTTGCTCAGCTCGCTGTAGCAGTCATTCAGGCTATGTGCCCATAAGTTCATAGCACCCATCGCCGGATAAATTGCACTGTCGGGATTCTTATAGCTGCCTAATCCCTCTGTTCCGGCCGGAACGATCGCGCCGGTCTCATTCACTCCCTTATAAACCATCTCAATGAATGTCCGATTCTTTTCCGAATCGAGAACTGCTTTTAACTTACCGTCTTCGCCTTCTTCAATCGGATTGAACATCGCGACAAGCTGTCCCAGAGAATCCGTCGAGATACCAACAATATCGTTCACACCGTCTCCGTCCGTATCCCTGGTAATCTCTTCCGCACACTTCATAAGAGTCTCCCAGGTCCAGTTGCCCTCTTCGAAATATTCTCTCGGGGTCTTTACACCCATGTTCTCGAATAAGGTCTTGTTATACTGGAACAATCTGGTTCCTGCTAACGGCATGCATACGCCATAGCAATGTCCCTGATACGTCATCAGATCCAGGTACTCTGTACCGCAAATCTCAGCCAATTCATCATAATACTCATCAATCGGCTGTACAAGCCCTATGTTCGCAATATTCGGGAAGTTGGTGTTGGTGGACATCAGATCCGGACCATTCTTGGAATTAACCGCAGCCATCATAGCGGAAAGATCGCTGGATGCAACCAGATAATTCGCTGTAACCTCGTTCTCTAAAAGCCACTCATCAATGGTTAACTGCTCACCATGCGTATAATCCCAACCCTGTAAGTTCGAATGAACCGTCTCCGGATCCGACTTAAAGATTGTGATCTCCTTCCCCTTGAACGGATTCGTCTCTTCCGGTTCCGTTGTTGCAGCTGTGGCTGCCTCCGTCGTCGCAGCAGTCGTTCCTGCTGTTGTGCTCTGTGTCGTTGACGACGAGGTTGTCTGTTCCTCATTCTTCGCTCCGCAGGCTAATAAGCTCGCGCTCATACAGCCAACCAGCAACAGTGCCAATAACCTTTTTTTCATTTTCTTCCTCCTTTAATGTGACAGCTTGTTATTAGTTACAGGTTTATTATACAATATTTTTTTCTCACATTCTACATCAAATATCTTACCTTTATTAAATATAATTACTTTTCATTACCCCTTAATTCCAGTTCTATCCATGCTTTCAATAAAAAATCTTTGTCCGATAATGAATAACAGTAACAAAGGAGCCACACACATTAACGCGATCGCCTGATTCTCCGCCATAACCCGAATCGCATCTCTGTGACGAATGACTGCGGAAGCCATGAGCGACTTTACATATAACATACGCGGCTTATCATTCGTTCCCATCATCATAATATTGGACAGAGTCGTATCATTCCAATAATAGATGTAGGACAGCAATGCTACCGTTACGAATACCGGCTTTGTGTTAGGCACCATGATTCGCAGATAGATCATAAACGGATTACACCCATCTACTTTTCCGGCATCTTCCAGATCCTTCGGCATTCCTTTAAAGAACTGACGGAACAGGAAAATAAAAAGTCCGGAATTAAAACCCACTCCAAATATGGCAGGCAGATAATACACCCATTTCGTCCCAGTCAGATTCACTGTATATGGCGTCCCCGTAAATACTCCTATCAGTTGTCCGATCCCGAAAAAGTCAAACTGCATATAGTCCAGGTACATCGGCAGCAGCGCGGTCTGTATCGGCATAATAATCGTAAAGACCACACATCCGAACAGGAAGGAATTCCCCACAAACGAATACCTTGCCAGCCCGTAGCCAATCAGAGAGCATACGATTAGCTGTATCAGCGTACTGATCCCCGCAATCTGTAAGGTAATCCCCGCATGCTTAAAAAACTTAAAATAGCTGAACGAGTTGACATAATTCGTAAATGTTGGATTCTTCGGCAGCCAGGCTCTGCTCTCATCCATCAAATCTTCCGGCAGAGTAATTGATCCTAAGAACAGAGAAAGAATGGGATATATTACAATATAACTGAGCCCAATCAACAGCAAAAGGCGAAATACTTTGTACAGCGTAGCCGAAGCCTTGGAACCCATTTTTTTTGCTCTCAAAACATTCGATGTCTGCATCATTAAAATCCTCCTCTCTTCCTCTAATCTAAGTAGATCGCTTTTCTTGAAACGATCAGGTAGATACCCAAAACAAGCACCAGCGTCATCAGCGAATAAAACCACGTCTGAGCAAACGCATAATGGATCGAAGCCTGCATATTCGAGTTAATCATCGTCACAATCGGATTCAATGACGAATTGAAGTAGGTGATAACCGAGTAGATCAGACACAGGAGGATCGTAGGCGAAAGCAAGGGAAAGGTGATCTTCCAGAAGGTCTCCCATTTTGTCGCCCCCTCCATCTCACATACTTCGTACAAATGGGACGGTATCGCCTGCAGCCCAATGATAAAGAGAATAATCTGAATTCCAATATCCCAAAGGAGGTCAAACACTCCTGACGCATACTTGGTAAACCGTTCAATGACAGAACTGAATGCCCCGAACGAATAAATCAGTTCCTTTACCAGGCCGGTAGCTCCCATGGTCATAGAAACAAACGCATTCTCTCCTTCGGTAATCTGGGAAGCTCCCTCGCTCACAGAGAACATGCTCATTACCTGATCGGCCGAAAATATAACCGGCAGGAACAGAATTACCCGAAAGAACACGCGCCCATAAAACTTCTGATTTAGAAGGATTGCGATAAACATACTTAAGAACAGCATCGTACAAATCTTAAAGATCGTATTGCTCAATACACTGATCAGTGTTTTCACAAATTTGGCATCGCCGAATAAGGCATACCGGTAGTTCTCAAGCCCCACATATGTCATATCAAATCCATCCGGAGACATCTTGATTTCATGCAGCGAATAGATCAGTGAGCTTATCATCGGCTTCATAAACAGAAAGATAAACCCAATAATAAAGGGAAGAACAAATAAGTATCCTATATTATTCTGTTTTGTAAATCGTCTTTTTCTCTTATTTTTCATATTCATTCTCCTCTATCACCAGATAGTCTCTGCCTTCAATGACATGGCCTTTGTACGAATAGGGTTCCTCCCCATAATTAACGATGATACATTGATCGGATTCATATCTGGTCAAAG
>JAGAPO010000099.1 GCA_017623215.1 Lachnospiraceae bacterium
TCATTTCTTCATAATGGTCTTGAAAAATATCTTGTAGTATGCTCATGAGACTATTATGAAGCAAAATGGCACAAAAAGAAACCCCTAATCCCCTCAAGATTGAGGGGTAGGGGAGTTGAAGTGCCGAAGGCACTTTTTTACAAATTATGGTTAGCATATGCTAATCACATGCGAATAACAGGTGAGAGGCAACGGTTACAACGCTCGTTGTATATTCGGAGGAATGAGGAATGGTTAAGATCACAATAAATGTAGAGGGAATGGCGTGCGGTATGTGCGAAGCCCATGTGAACGATGCGGTTCGGAAGGCTTTCGCGGTAAAGAAGGCTGCTTCTTCACACACGAAGAAGAGGACGGAGATTCTGTCCGAACAGCCATTGGATCAGGAGAAGCTGAAACAAGTGATTGCCGATGCCGGCTATACTGTCACAGGAATCATTACCGAGCCGTATGAGAAAAAAGGCTTTTCCCTGTTTAGAAAGTAGAGGGCCTAAGTGACGAAGATTGAGACGAAGCGGCAGCGCGAAAAAGAGATGGTGTCACAGATGATTCGAATCTATTGTAAGAAGAAGCATCATACAAAAGGCGGTCTGTGCGCCGAATGTTCTGAGCTTGCGGCGTATGCCGGTCAGCGAAGCGATAAGTGTCCGTTCATGGAGACGAAGACCTTTTGTTCCAACTGCAGGGTTCACTGCTACAAGCCTGTTATGAGGGAACGGATTCGCGAGGTCATGCGATTCTCCGGTCCGAGGATGATCTTTTATCATCCTGCGGCGGCGATTCGCCATGTAATTGCAACAAATCAGGAAAAGAGACGATTGGAGAGAGTAGATGAAGATTAAAAAGATGATGTATCTGGTTCTTGGATGTATTGGACTCGGAATCGGAGCGGTTGGAGCGGTGCTTCCCCTGCTTCCTGCTTTTCCGTTCTTACTTTTGGCGGCGTTCTGCTTTGCCAAAAGCTCGGAGAGACTGCATACCTGGTTTGTTCATACCAGGCTTTATAAGAACAACCTGGAGAGCTATATTCAGGGAAGAGGGATGACATGGAATACGAAGATTCGCATCATGATTACAGTGACTGTTCTTATGTCTGTCGGATTTATTATGATGAGCCGTGTGCCGGTGGGACGTATCATCCTGGCGTGCGTATGGGCGTTCCATATTATCTATTTTATATTCGGGGTTAAGACGCTCAAAGAGAGCGAAGAGCCCCTTGCAGGCAGCGGCGTTGAGTGCGGTGAAAGGTAGAGGTAAGATATATGGAGAGTATGGAGAATGCAAAATTCACGGTAAAAGGGAAACGCGAGCTTTTATTAGCGGAGCTTAAGAAAAAAGGCTGCAGAATGACGAATCAGAGAAAGCTTCTGATTGATATTATATTGAAGGATGATTGCTGCTGCTGTAAGGAGATCTATTATCAGGCTGCGAAGCAGGATCCCTCCATCGGAGTTGCGACGGTATATCGCATGGTTAAGATGCTGGAAGAGATGGGATTTTTAAGCAGACGCCTGTATCAGGTGTCCTATGATCAGCTGGAGGCGCTGCACGGCGGCGAGGTGGTTCTCCTGGAAGAGGAACATATCACGGAGATCGAGCAGGCGGGCTGGTATCAGGAACTGAGAACATACCTGGAGAGCAAGGGATATCTGAACGGAGCGGATTTCTCGGTGATAATCCGAAAAAATGAACCGAACAGGGTGAATCCGGACGTAAAAAAAGTAGCAAAGACGGATGCGGCTGCAATGAAAAATGCAGGGATCGATACGAATATAGATGCAGGGAAGGACGCAAAGACAGAGGTGCGCAGACTGTGCGGGAAGGCTGTCTGCGGCTGCAGGGAGTACCGGAATTCAGGGGGAGCCGGAGAGAACGCCCCTCGCAGTGCTGCATCATAACAGAGTGCATACAAGTAATCTCCTTAAAACATACCAGAAAGAAGGACGGGAACATTCCGGATGCAGGGGCCGCCTGCGATGGAGTGCTTCCGTCCTTCGCTATTTCGGAGCGCGGGTGGGGCGGAAGACCGGGAGGCGTTCTGGATTTCTGAAATTTTAATAGAATCTTTAATAAAGCTGCATTGTATTTTGAACAGCATTGTGTTAACATGAAAAATAGGAGTGTGTAACGAATACTCGAATTATTTGGAGATCGTTTCGCAGGAGGACGGGATATCCGTTGCTGTAAGGAGAAGGAATCGTTGCCCGTCGGAAGAAAGCCTGGAACGGAGGATAGGAATGGAACTTAACAAGCAGAACATGATTCGGATATTTAAGATTGCTGCGGGAATTATCCTGTTCTATGTGGGACTGCAGAATCTGTCGGCCGTGATGGGGGCGGTTAAGGTGGTATATGGGTTACTCTCGCCTTTTGTAATTGGAGCGGCAATCGCGTTCATATTGAATGTGCCGATGCGGTTCGTGGAGCGGACGTTGTTTGGCTGGCTGGAGCGGAAAAAAGAAAGAAAGCCAAAGTTTATCAGGCCGATAAGCCTTGTGATTACGCTTGCGCTGGTGGTTGGAGTTATTTTTATTGTTATGTTCATTATTGGACCGGAGCTTGGACAGACAATTAAGGCAGCGATTGATCAGGCGATTCCGTTCTTTCAGGATCTGCAGGTAAAGCTGCTTGAGCTGTTTGCGGAGTATCCGGATATTGAGAGCTGGATTCAGGAGCTTACGATTGACTGGCAGTCGCTTGGTCAGAAGCTTCTGACATTTGCGGGAAGCGGAGTTGGCAGCATTGTGAATTCCACATTCTCGGTGGCGACTTCGATCGTGAGCGGAGTCGTGAATTTCGTAATGGCCTTTATATTTGCAATATATCTTCTTTTGCAGAAGGAGAAGCTGGGACGTCAGGTAAAGCAGATTTTGTATGCGGTACTGAAGGAGCAGACGGCGGATCGGATTCTTTCGATTGGGCAGCTTTCCGGAGAGACGTTCTCGAAGTTCCTCTCGGGACAGTGTCTGGAAGCGGTAATTCTGGGAACGATGTTCGTGATTGCAATGTCGATTCTGCGTTTCCCGTATGCGCTTATGATCGGCGTGCTGATTGCGTTCACCGCGTTGATTCCGGTCTTTGGGGCGTTTATCGGATGTGTCATCGGAGCGTTCCTGATCCTGATTGTCGATCCGATGCAGGCGTTTTGGTTCATCATCCTGTTCGTTGTGCTGCAGCAGATTGAAGGCAATCTCATCTATCCTCATGTGGTCGGCGGTTCGATAGGGCTTCCGTCGATATGGGTTCTGGTTGCGGTTTCTCTCGGCGGAAGTGTGATGGGGGTTGCAGGAATGCTGGTATTCATTCCCGGCTTCTCGGTTCTTTATACCCTTCTGCGCGAATATGTCTATAAGCGCCTTGCAGCAAAAAAGGTGGATAAAGATAAGTGGCGTCTTTCGGACGGAAAAGAAAAGCGAAAAGGGAAAGCCGGGGAGGACAGTGCGAATCCCGGGGCAGAGGCGGAGGCTTTCTTAGAGGAGAAAGACGGATCGAGCCGTATGGTTCGAGTCGGAGGAGAATCCGGAGAACAAAGGGGAGGCAGTGAAGGAAAGCAGGCGGAAGGCAGGCGCGGAGTTCTCGAGAAGATATCAGGAGCTCCTTCCAATAAGGGAGCGGACAGGCGGAATTCCGCAGAAGGGGCAGCAGGCTCCGGGAATCCGGGAGCGGCGAACCGAAAGAGAGGAAAAAGAACGGAATAAGTGATATTCCGATCGGAGCAGCGGTCGGAACAGCAATATTCGGGACGGCAGCGGCAGGTCGAAGAATCCGATCTGTGCGGGCCGTCCTGAATTTATTCTCATTATTAAGAATTTATAAATAGTTTATAAAGAGTTTATAATTTATTTATGATTTTGAGGAAGGAATTTGCGAATTTGTATCGAATATTAAAGTAAGAGGATGTTTTATAGAGACAATGTATCGTTCAGAAAGGGGTGTGCCTATGGAGCAGCTAACAGTCGGTATCCGCAGAGAACAGGAGATCAGGGAGCATGAGTGTCTGAGTCCATTTGCGTCGTTCAGTGACGAATCCCGGGGAAGAGAAAGGGAAGAAGCGCCTTGCGATATTCGGATGTGTTATCAAAGAGACAGGGATCGCGTGGTGCATTCCAAGGCATTCCGGAGGCTGAAGGATAAGACGCAGGTGTTTCTGGCGCCGGAGGGGGATCACTACCGGACGAGGCTGACGCATACGCTTGAGGTAGGTCAGATTGCGCGAACGATTGCGAGGGCGCTGCGGCTGAACGAGGATTTGACGGAGGCGATTGCGCTGGCACATGATCTGGGGCATACGCCGTTCGGGCACGCGGGAGAGCGGGCGCTCGCAAGGGTGTGTCCGGGAGGCTTTGAACATAATGAGCAGAGTATTCGGGTGGTGAGCCTGCTTGAGAAGCACGGTCAGGGTCTGAATCTGACCTGGGAGGTCAGGGACGGAATTCTGAATCACCAGACCAAGGGAAGACCGGCGACGCTGGAAGGCAAGGTTGTCAGATTTGCCGATAAGATTGCCTATCTGTATCACGATACCGACGATGCGGTGCGGGCGCATATTATTCCGGAAGGGATGCCGGAAGAGTTCCGGGACGTATTTGGGAACACGACGAAGGGAATGCTCAATACGATTATACACGATATTATCCGGGAGAGCAGAGGGAAGAATGACATCCGTATGTCGGATACGATCGGAGAAGCGATGCAGGGAATGAGAAGGCACATGTTCGCGCATGTGTATACGAATCCCGTGGCAAAGGGGCAGGAATATAAAGCAGAGGGTATGGTGGAGCAGCTGTATGAATATTACCGGAAGGATACGGGGAAGCTTCCGGAGGAGTACAGAGAGTTAATTGAGAAGAGAGGGGAGCTTCCGGAGCGGGTGGTCTGCGATTACATCGCGGGAATGACCGATCGGTACGCGACTACAAAGTTCAAAGAGATTATGATTCCGAGTGCATGGGGAATCTACTAAAAGACGGAAAGGCATGGTTGGTGGAATGTTTTATCCAGAGGAGTTAGTGGAAGAGGTCAGAGAGCGCAATGATATTGTCAGCGTAATCGGCAGTTATGTCAAGCTGAAAAAGACGGGTGCGAATTATGTCGGATTGTGTCCGTTCCATAATGAGAAATCTCCGTCCTTTTCCGTCAGCGGCTCCAAGCAGATGTATTACTGCTTCGGCTGCGGAGTCGGAGGAAATGTCTATACATTTTTGATGGAGTATGAGAATTATACGTTCGTCGAGGCGTTAAAGGCCCTTGCGGATCGGGCGGGGGTGAAGCTGCCGGAGCTTGAGTATTCGCAGGAGGAGAAGCGCCAGGCGGATCGGAGAAGCAGACTGTATGAGATTAATAAGCTTGCTGCCAAATATTATTATTGCCAGCTCAGGGATGAGAAGCGCGGGTCGATGGCGTATCAGTATCTGAAGCGCAGGGGACTGTCGGATGAGACGATTACCCATTTCGGACTGGGAGCCTCGAGCAAATCGGGAGGCGACCTGTACCGGTATCTGCGCTCGAAGGGATATGACGACGAGATTCTCAGTCAGACCGGGTTGATTACAATGGATGAGAGGCGCGGGGCGTACGATAAGTTCTGGAACCGGGTTATCTTCCCGATTATGGACGCGAACAGCAAGGTAATCGGCTTTGGCGGCCGAGTCATGGGGGAAGGAACGCCGAAGTATCTGAACTCTCCGGAGACGATGGTGTTCGATAAGAGCCGGAATCTGTACGGACTGAATTTTGCAAGGCAGACACGGAAGAATTATATGATCATCTGTGAGGGCTACATGGACGTCATCGCGCTGCATCAGGCGGGCTTTACGAATGCGGTTGCCTCGCTTGGAACCGCGTTCACGGGACTGCAGGCCGCGCTGCTTGCACGGTATACGAAGGAGGTCTTCTTAACCTACGACAGCGATGAGGCCGGTACGAAGGCGGCGCTTCGCGCAATTCCGATTCTGAAGGAGGCCGGGCTTACGGCAAGGGTGATTAATATGAAGCCCTATAAGGACCCGGATGAATTCATAAAAGCACTGGGAGCCGAGGAATTCGAGAACCGGATTAAGCAGGCGGGCAACAGCTTCTATTTTGAGATTGAGGTGCTGGAGCGGCAATTTGATCTTACGGATCCGGAGCAGAAGACGAAATTTTTCAATGAGACCGCGAAGAAGCTTTTGGTATTTACCGAGGAGCTGGAGCGGAATAATTATATTGAAGCGATTGCAAGGCGCTATAACGTCGGATATGAGAGCCTTCGAAAGCTGGTTAACCGGTATGGGGCGATGCAGAGTGTGGTTAAGACCGATACGGAACGCCCGGTTAGGCAGGAGAACGGGAAGAAAGACCGGGCGGATGAGGGAATGCGTACCTCACAGAAGCTGCTGCTTACCTGGCTGATTAACGATAACCGGCAGTTCGAAGCGATTCGGGGAATCATCGGACCGGAGGACTTCACGGAGGAATTCTACCGGGAAGTGGCAGGAATGGTATTTGAGCAATATGAGACGAAGCGGACGGTCATTCCGGCCGGAATTATCAGCCGCTTCGAGAACAAGGAGGAGCAGACAATGGCCGCAGAGCTGTTCTCAACGGAGCTTTCGGGAGAGCTTGGCAGTACCGAGCAGGAGAAAGCATTTGCGGAGACCGTGCGGCGAATCAAGAAGAACAGTCTGGATCTGGCGAGCAGGAAAGCGGCGGAAGCCGGGGATGGACAGGCTTTACAGAAGATAATCATGGAACAGGCGAATCTGCAGAAACTGCATATTTCCCTGAAAAATGGTTAAACTATATACTACGAAAAGGATGGATGATTGTATGGATGAGAACATGGCAAAATTTCATGAGAAATTAAAACAGCTCCTTGCCTACGCGAAGAAGAAAAAGAACGTGCTCGAATATCAGGAGATTAATGATTTCTTCGCGGACATGGAAATCGATCCGGATAAGATTGAGCGTATATATGAATTCCTGGAGGCAAATAATGTGGACGTGCTTCGTATGCCGGGAGGGGATATGGACGATATTCCCGATCTGGATGACGCGTATCTTGCCGATGAGGATCCGGACGATCCGGGCGAGATCAATCTGGATGATCCGGATCTGCTCTCGGTTCCGGAGGGCGTCGGAACGGATGATCCGGTCCGCATGTATCTGAAAGAGATCGGAAAGGTTCCGCTGCTGACTCCGGATGAAGAGGTTGTCCTCGCACAGAAGATGGAGGAGGGCGATCCGGCGGCGAAAAAGAGGCTGGCGGAGGCGAACCTGCGTCTGGTTGTCAGCATCGCGAAGCGCTACGTGGGCCGCGGAATGCAGTTCTTGGATCTGATTCAGGAGGGCAACTTAGGGCTGATCAAGGCGGTTGAGAAATTTGATTATCATAAAGGGTATAAGTTCAGCACCTATGCGACCTGGTGGATCCGCCAGGCAATTACAAGAGCAATTGCCGATCAGGCGAGAACAATTCGAATTCCGGTGCATATGGTGGAGACAATTAATAAATTAGTGCGCGTACAGCGACAGCTCGTGCAGGAGCTTGGCAGAGAGCCGTATCCGGAGGAGATCGCAAAGGAGATGAATCTTCCGGTTGACCGTGTACGCGAGATTCAGAAGATTTCCCAGGAGCCGGTATCGTTGGAGACCCCGATTGGCGAGGAGGACGATTCACATCTTGGAGAATTCATTCCGGATGATAATGTGCCGGTGCCTGCGGAAGCGGCAGCATTCACGCTGTTAAAGGAGCAGCTGGTGGACGTGCTTGGAACATTGACGGACAGGGAGCAGAAGGTACTGCGTCTGAGATTTGGACTGGACGACGGGCGTGCGAGAACCCTTGAGGAGGTTGGGCGTGAGTTCAAAGTAACAAGGGAGCGTATCCGGCAGATCGAGGCAAAGGCGCTCAGAAAGTTAAGGCATCCGAGCCGTTCGAGAAAGCTGAAGGATTTCCTGGATGAATAATACCCGGGAGAATCAGGGAAGAATCAGAATGGAGACTTGACATGCAATTATCAAAACGATTACAGATGTCCGCCGATTTTGTAACGCCCGGAGGTGTGGTCGCAGACGTGGGCTGCGATCACGCGTACCTGTCGATTTATCTGATGGAGCAGGGGATTGCGCGAAGGGTAATCGCAATGGATGTGAACAAAGGCCCATTAACACGGGCCCGGGAAAATATTGCAAAGTTCGGATATGAGGGTCAGATTGAGACAAGGCTTTCGGATGGAATCGAGGCGCTTGCAGCGGGTGAGGCGGATACGATTCTGTGCGCCGGAATGGGAGGAAAGCTGATTATTCATATGCTTTCGGCGAATATGGAGGCCTCGATGACCGCGAACGAGTGGATCCTGCAGCCGCAGTCGGACTTTTTCGAGGTGCGCAAATACATATGGGATAAGGGATTTGCGATTGCAGACGAAAAAATGTGTGAGGAGGACGGCAAGTTCTACACATCCATTCACGCGGTACGCAAGGAGCCGGCGGGAGAAGAACACAGGGCGCAGGCTTCGGACGAGCCGCTGAAAGGGACAGTGCCCGGAGCGGCTGGATTCATTCTTGGAGAGCAGCTGATTCGGAGAAAGGATCCGGTGCTGCGTGAATATCTTAAAAGGGAAGAGGAACTGAATAAGCGGATACAGAAGTCATTGGAAGGACAGGAGACAGAGAATGCGAGGAGACGCCGGGAAGAGGTGACGGAGTGGCTTGGCGTCGTGGAATTGGTTCGGCAATTGATGGACGGCAAAGCGAGAAATGAGGAGGAATCCGAATTATAAAAGGAGGGATCGGATGGATAACCTGATTCGAGTAACCGTAAATGGGCAGACGAGAGAGTATCAAAAAGGAACCACGTACCTTACGATCAGCAGGGATTATCAGGCAGAGTACCAGGACGATATCATTCTGGTGCTGGTGAACAAAAACCTGCGGGAATTATCCAAGACGGCGGAGGCGGACTGCGAGCTGAACTTTCTGACAACGGCGGATGCGAACGGGAACCGAACATATACCCGCGGCATGATATTCCTGCTGGTAAAGGCGGTGTACTCCTGTGTAGAGCCGGAGCTGATAAAGAGCGTGCGCGTGGAATTCAGCCTGAGCAACGGACTCTACTGTGAACTGGATGGCGTAACGGTTGATGAAGAGCTGATCGCCCGGATAAAGGCGGAGATGAGTCGGTTGGTTGCGGCGGATATTCCGTTCGAAAAGCGTTCGATTCATACCGACGAGGCGATCGCGCTGTTCCATCGCTACAAGATGTACGACAAGGAGAAGTTATTCCGATTCCGAAGAGTGTCGAAGACCAATATATACCGGCTCGGCGGATTTGAGGATTATTATTACGGCTATATGCCGCCGTCCACGGGGATGCTGCGGTATTATGATGTATTTGCGTATGAGAACGGAATCATACTGATGCTCCCGTATAAAGAGAATCCCAGGAAGGTTCCGGATTTCATTCCGAGAAAGAAGTTCTACACCGTGCTGCAGAGCTCGAATACCTGGGCAAGAGACCTTGGAATCGAGACGGTCGGCGCGCTGAATGAAGAGATCACAAAGGGCAGCATGAACGACCTGATACTGATGCAGGAGGCGTTCCAGGAGAAGCGGATTGCCGCGATTGCCGAGCGGATTCGCGAGGAGGGCGGAAAAAAGTTCATTATGATCGCGGGCCCTTCCTCCTCGGGCAAGACGACATTCTCCCACAGGCTTTCGATTCAGCTGAAGGCCAACGGATTTAAGCCGCATCCGATTGCGGTGGACGATTATTTTAAGAATCGCGAGGATTCTCCGAAGGATGCGGACGGCAAATATAATTTTGAGTGTCTGGAAGCAATTGATGTGGAGCTTTTCAACCGGGATATGACGGATCTGCTGGCCGGGAAGACCGTGGAGCTTCCGAGCTATAATTTCAAGACGGGAAGGCGCGAGTATAAGGGCAATTATAAGACGCTCGGGCCGGATGATATCCTGGTTATCGAGGGAATTCACGGCCTGAATGATAAGCTTTCCCACAGCCTTCCGATGGAGAGCAAATTCAAAATCTATATCAGTGCTCTGACGCAGCTTAATGTCGATGAACACAACCGAATCGCGACCACGGACGGCAGACTGATCCGAAGAATGGTGCGCGATGCGAGAACCAGAGGAACCTCGGCGAAGAAGACGATCGAGATGTGGCCGTCGGTGCGCCGGGGGGAGGAAGCGAATATTTTTCCGTTCCAGGAGGATGCGGATGAGATGTTCAACTCTGCGCTGATCTATGAGCTTGCGGTACTGAAGCAATACGCGGAGCCGCTGCTGTTCGGAATCGAGAGGGACTGCCCGGAATACCTGGAGGCGAAGCGGCTGCTCAAATTCCTGGACTATTTCCTGGGAGTGAGCAGTGAGGAGATACCTCATAACTCCATAATCAGAGAATTTATCGGCGGAAGCTGTTTTAAGGTGTGAAAAAATCGCGGAAAATTATATTTTCCAGTTTACAAGTTGGAATTTGCATGTTAAGATTAAATATTGTGAGCAGCACAGATAATCGCGGCTGCAGCGTAAGGCTGCAGGTGAGGAAAGTCCGGGCTTCACAGGGCAGGATGCCGGATAACGTCCGGTGGAGGTGACTCCAAGGAAAGTGCAATAGAAAAGAAACCGCCGGGATATCCCCGGTAAGGGTGGAATGGCGGTGTAAGAGACCACCGCTTTCCTGGTAACAGGAAAGGCTGTGTAAACCCCATCCGAAGCAAGGCCAAATGGAAAGCGATACGGCGGCCCGTCGTGCTTTCGGGTAGGCCGCTTGATCCATGCGGTAACGTATGGGCTAGATAGATGATTATCGAATACAGAACCCGGCTTATAGTGCTGCTCACAATGGATAAGTGTAAGAAGAGTTCCGCAAAGCGGAACTCTTTATTGCGTTATAGGCTGTTTTCGCACCATTGTAAGAAAGTGTAAGAAAAAAGTAAAGACTTTTGAACGCCGGTATGATAAGATCAAGCATAATAGGACTGTGCCTGTCAGCCTGATTGGCGGCGGGAAAGTGGAGTGCCGCAGAAAGATTATATTATTTAAGAAGGAAGGGATCGAGAATGGAGCAGGTCAGTATTCTGGTAGTAGATGATGATAGGGAGATTGCGGAGCTTGTAGAGATTCATTTAATCAGTGATGGATATAAGGTGTTCAAGGCCTATACGGCAAAGGAAGGTCTTGAGATTTTGGAACGGGAGAATATCAAGCTGGTCATTCTGGATATTATGATGCCGGGAATGGATGGACTGTCGATGTGCAGGGCGATTCGGGAGACGAATACGGTTCCGATTATCATGCTGAGTGCGAAATCGGCGGATTTGGATAAGATTATCGGGCTGTCAACCGGAGCGGACGATTATGTGACCAAGCCGTTCAATCCGCTTGAGCTGACAGCGCGGGTGAAGTCACAGCTTCGAAGATACACGCAGTTCAATCCGGGTTCCTCTCAGAAGACGGAGAAGGAGATTGTAATTAATCACCTGACGATTAATAAGGAGAATCACCGGGTAACGTCCTACGGCAACGAGGTGAAGCTGACTCCGATTGAATTCGATATTTTGTATTTGCTCGCGACGAATCCGGGGCGAGTGTTCAGCACGGATGAGATTTTTGAACGGGTGTGGAACGAGAAGATGTATGAGGCGAACAATACGGTAATGGTTCACATCCGCAGACTGCGCGAGAAGATCGAGATGGATTCGAGGAACGCGCAGATTATCAAGACGGTATGGGGAGTGGGATATAAGATTGAGAAGTAATAATATATTCAAAAGCTTTCGTTTTGAAATCGTGCTGTCGAGCCTTCTTGCCATGCTGTATACGCTGTTGACCGAGGTTGGACTTGGCGGAATTATCTTTCTGATCTACCGAATACTGAAGGGTTCGGAGAAGAGCATGTACACAGCGGGAACGGCGTCCGGGAGTATCACGAATTACGGCGCGAATGCGGCGAACAGTATTGGGAGCGCAGCGGGAGCGCTGAATTCGGCCGGGAGTATGGCGGGGACGGCAGGCAGCGGAGGCAGCTCGTCCGGAATTGCAGAAGGTGCCCTGTCCTCGAAGCTGTATTCGGGAGACCTGACGGGACAGGTTACGGGAGCAGAATCCGGTGTGTTCACGGTTATGGCCGTCGTTATGATAGCGGTCGGAATCTTTTTGTTCATTGTCTATTTTATGCTGCTGACAAGGCGGTTCTCGTCTTATCTGACGGAGATTGGGGCCGGGATTGAACGAATATCCACGGGAGATCTGGAGAGCCGGATCGAGATTCGAAGCGATGATGAGCTGGGCTGGATTGCGGAAAGCCTGAACAGGATGGCAGACGAGATTAAAGAACTGATGGCCGAGGAGAGGAGTACGGAGAATACGAAGAACGAGCTGATTACCAGCGTTGCCCACGATCTGCGCACGCCGCTGACTTCGATTCTGGGATATCTTGATTTGGCGGCATCCGGAAAGCTGAACGAGGAGACCAGACAGAAGTACATCTCCATCGCATACAGCAAGTCCAAACGCCTGGAAAAGCTGATTGAGGATCTGTTCTCATTCACGAAGCTGACGTCGGGGGAGATGCGGATGAATATTCAGCATTTTGATCTGGTGAAGATGATGGAGCAGATGATCGATGAATTCTATCCGAGCTTTCAGGATAATCATCTGGAATGCGAATTCCTGCCGAGAACTCCGCAGATTATGATGGACGCCGATGCGGATAAGCTTGCCAGGGCATTTGCGAATCTGATCAGCAACGCGGTCAAGTACGGAGCGGCGGGCAAGAATATTCGGATCGAGATGGAGGAAAAAGCCGGGAAAGCAGTGGTTTCTGTGACGAATTACGGAGAGCTGATACCGGAGAAAGATCTTGCCAATATCTTTAACCGGTTCTACCGGGTTGAGAATTCCAGAAGCAGTGAGACGGGGGGATCCGGTCTTGGTCTTGCGATTGCAAGAAGCATTGTGGAGATGCATGAGGGATCGATAGGAGTAAAAAGTGATTTTGACGGCACGGTGTTTACCGTTGTACTACCGATAAAGGATACGATAGGAGAGATGTAACAGTATGAGGATTGGAAGACGAAGACAAGGAATCCTGTGTTTTATCATGATCGCGGCGGTTCTCTGCCTCTCGGGCGGATTCCGGGCGGAGCGCACAGGCGCGCAGGCGGCCGGAGCGATGATTGCCGTGACATCCTCATATGGGATCGGGAATCAGGGCAGGTACGGAAGATGCCTCCCTGTGTATACCGTGCTGACGAATTATGGCAGCGCGTTTGAAGGGACACTCACGGTGTCGATATCGACAGGCGGAGAGGATGCGATCATAACGGAGCATTCCGTACGGCTGGATGCTGAGAGCAGCGAGGAGTATATGATTTCCCTCGGTGCGTATACCAAACTTGGCGAGATTACGATTGAAGTGGCGGATTCGGAAGGAACGGTGATATCGGGCGATGCGATAACACCTGATATATGGAATTACGGGAATAATTATGTGATCGGCGTCTGGGCAGCAGAGGGGAATTATGACTATCTGGAGTATCTTGGCGGCAAGGTGATCTATCTGGAGGAAGAGACGCTTCCTGAGGAGAGCTGCGCGTATGAGCTGTTAGATATGCTGATTTTGGATGGGGTGAATTCCAATGAGCTGGATGAACGGAAAGCAGAGGCCATCGTGGACTTCGTATACGCGGGAGGCACGCTGGTGTTTGGAACCGGGGCGAATGAGCTGGAGGCATATGAGGGATTTGCGGAAGCGTTCGGCGAGGCGGAGTGCAGAGGGGTGTCCGAAGAGAGCCGGGATCATGGGCTGAATCGTTCTGAAGTAAAGGAAGAGCTGTGTACAGCGATTATCGACTTTGAGGAAGAACGCGAAAGCACAATTACGGAGATTCTGGCGATAGCGGAGAGCAGTATCCGGCAGAGTAAGGCAGACGGGAATCTTGCGGAGAATTTCGACGTGATATCAGCGGCGGATTCAGCAGGCGGCTACGTGGAGTACCAGGTACAGAACAAAGCAACACAGTCAGAAGGCTTAAATGACTCCATGGAGGACGCTGGTGAATCCGATGACGGACAGTATTCGGAACAGGTTTTATATGATAATTATATCGCGGCGTCCGCTCTTGCGGGCCGGGATGTCGAGACGCTTGCGGCAGAACCAATTCTGCAGGCAACGGCGGAGATCATATATGAGGGAGCGTCGCAGATTGCGTGCAGAGATGGGCATCCGATGCTTTACCGGAAAGAATGCGGGGATGGTACGGTGCTGCTGTGGACAACCGGGCTGAATGCGGAAGAGGGTGTGGACACTTCGGAGAATCTGTTCTGGTATGCGCAGGCAAGACTGCTGAAGCAGCATATCAATGAAGCACGCCGGGAGAAGGTGGAATCGGAGATGTATGGCACTGCGCTGGACTACCGCCTGGTGGATACGGTCGGGTACCTGGATGAGTCCAGAATCCCGAGAATCGGAAGGTATGCAGCGGTGCTTTGCGTCTATGTATTGGTGGTTGGGCCAATCTTATATCTGCTCCTGCGCAAAAAGGATCGCAGCATTCATATCTGGTGGCTGGTGCCTTTGACGGCGGTTGTATTTACGGTGATTGTCTATGCGATGGGAAGTACAACACGAATCAGCAGACCGTATGTGGATTACATCAATGTCCTCCAATACGATAAGTCCGGGCTGGGAAGAGGAAGCGTGTATTTCAGCGTGACGGTTCCGAGCAGCGAGGAAGAGACGCTGGTGCTGAAACAGGGGACGGAGCTGATTGAGATCAGGAACGGGGATATACCGAATTATTACATCGGATACGGATATTTTTCGGATGAAAAGGAGTATCCGGTTACGCAGACATATCAGAATACGGTGATATATGATGAGGAAAGTACCGCAGTGAATCTGAAAATGTATCCGGCATTTACAAGGGCATATTACCGGGCGGATTATAAGGCGGAGAAGGTGGACACAGACGGGCAGACACAGGAGCTCTCGGATGATACGGTACGGATAAGCAAAGAAGGTCCGACTGGAACGGTTTACAACCATACCGAATTCAATCTAACGGATGTATTATTTATCGGGGATCAGTTCCTGTGCGATATCGGCGATCTGGAAAGCGGCGCGAGTGCGGAGATTCTGGCGGAAAAGACAGAGTTCCTTGCGACAAGGGATATGCTTTGGGAGAACCCGGTTACAGAGCGGCTGAGTGAGGAAGCGGAGGAGAATCCGGGCGGTTACGAGGCGAAGAAGCTGAATCTGTTTCAGTATTTTCTGGAGCAGCAGGTGTACCGGGAGGGACAGAGCTGGCTGATTGGATTCACGGAGGAACTTGGTGACGAGAATCCGCTTTCCGGCAGTATTTCGGAGCAGAGCAGAGATGGAATTACGATGGTAACAATTCCGGCTGCGGTCAGCTATACACAGGATGGCATCGAATATGTACCGTTAATGGATGCGTACATGAATGTGCTGGAGGGCAGCTATGACAACAGCTATTTTTACCGATTCCTGGACGAGGAACTGCTTCGGGTGGAATATCGGCTGCCGGAGGAGGACGAGGTGACGTCAATTCTGTATACAGGGATTATGAATCCGAAGTATTCGAAGGATTCCTTCCGAGGATTTGAAGGAGACGTGTATTTCCTGAATCGGATAACCGGACGATATGATCTGGTATTCGAAAAGAACGAGCCGGGAGCGGTTACGAATCCCGAGGCGTATCTGGACGAGGATAATGTATTGGTCGTAGAATTCAGGCGCAGCTATGTATATGCGAACCGGTATATGACGCTGCCCTATCTTTCCTATGAAAAGGAGGCCGAATGATGGTAAAGCTTGATCAGGTTACAAAATATTACGGCTCCTTTCAGGCATTAAACGGGCTGAATCTTCAGATTGATAAGGGAGAGCTGTTCGGCTTCGTAGGGCCGAACGGGGCGGGCAAGACGACCTCAATGAAGATCATGGCGGGTCTGCTTGCGTGCGACGGAGGAACCTTGTGGATCGATGGGGAGCAGGTAACACCGGGGAGCGGAAGCTGGAGAGAAAAGATTGGATATATGCCGGATTTCTTTGGAGTCTATGACAATCTGAAGGTCATGGAATACATGGAATTCTATGCCTCGATCTACGGAAGAGAGAATGACAGGCGGTATCTGTATGAGCTGTTGGATCGCGTGGGGCTTGCCGAACGCGGAGAGGTCTATGTGGATCATCTTTCCAGAGGAATGAAGCAGCGGCTGTGTCTCGCAAGAACGCTGATTCATGACCCGCTGATATTGATTTTAGACGAACCGGCATCCGGGATGGAGCCGCGTGCGCGGTATGAGCTGAAGGAGATTCTGCGGCAGCTAAGCATTGACGGAAAGACGATCCTGGTCAGCTCCCACATCCTTCCCGATCTGTCGGAGATGTGTACGAGTATCGGAATTATCGAAAAGGGGAAGATGGTCGTAAAGGGAACCGTGGAAGAGATTCTTTCTACGTTCAGCGAAGCCAATCCCCTGTTGATGACTTTTACGGGCGGACAGGAAGCGGGAATGAGGATTCTGAAGGAGGATCCGCGTACCAGGAATATTGCAAGCCGCGGAAGTAATGTCTCGGTGCTTTTCAACGGAGGAGAAGAGGAGGAGGCGGATCTGCTCGCAAAGCTGATTGCCGGAGGAGCCAGAATCTCGGCATATCGAAGAGCAGAAGGAAGTCTCGAGGCGCTGTTTTTAAAATTGACGGATAAAGGGGATGAGAATGCGAATGCGTAATTATAGATTTCGGGTGAATCCCGTATACAAAAAAGAGTTAAAGCAGAGTGCAAGGACATCCCGGACAGCAATTATCCTGTTAGTCTACAACGGTCTCATGCTTTTGTTCGGATTGTTCGCTTTCTATGTTACGTTCGAGGGTGACAGACAGCTGAGTGTGAGCTACACAGATATTTTGAGCGTATATTCAATTATGACCGGAATCGAGCTTGGATTGATTCTGCTTATCACGCCGATGCTGACGGCCGGAACGATTGCCGGAGAACGAGAGAAGCAGACGCTTGATATCCTGCTGACAACGCGCCTGACGCCTGAAAAGCTTATTTCGGGAAAGCTGCAGTCGGCGCTCAGTACAATTCTGATGCTGGTGTTCTCTTCGCTTCCGGTGCTGGCTCTGGTATTCTCGGTCGGCGGAGTCACGTTCCGTGACTTGGCGCAGTTCATCGTTCTGATCTTTATTACTTCTATATATATAGGAAGCATGGGAATGTTCTTTTCCGTACTTTGCCGCAGGACGACGGAAGCGACAATCTGGTCGTATGTTGCATTGGCAATTGTCCTGTTTGGTACGACAGCTGTAGTAGGAGTGACCGGAATTCTGAAATGCATGAATGCAGAGCAGGGAGACGGATATTACGGGGTCTTCTCTCTTTATACCTATTACAATATCGGAATCGGACCGGTGTGCCTGCTGCTGCTAATCAATCCATTGCTGACCTTTGCTGCGATGGTAAAGGATCAGGTCGGAGGGGCGGCGATGTTGATGGGGTGCTTAGAGCAGGAAAGTCGGCTGGGGAATTATATTGTGGAGAATTGGCTGCTGTTCAGCCTAACTTTGCAGACGATTATCGCGGCAGTGCTGTTGGGCGCGTCGGCAAGAATGCTTCGGCCCACGGGAGGAGGAAGGAAACAGAGACTTCGAAGGCTGACTTCGGGAATGCGGTAATTAAGACTTATTAATGGGACGAATAATAATAAGACAAAAAAGAAGGTCTGACAGTGTACTGTCGGGCCTTCTTTTCTGTGGGAGCCGGATGTGGCAGGCACATCCGATCCGTCGATATGAAAATGGAAGAAGAAAAAATATAATTGTATTGTAACACAGAAGACAGAAAAAGAATAGTACAATTTTTCAAAATTTAAAAAATTTATAGGCGCGTAAAGAGTGCGTAATATTTCATACGAAAGTATTACGGAATCATTACAAAAGGAACAAAATGCGGTGGGATCCGGATGGGAGGAACCCTGTATTTTTATGCTTTTTTTTGATGTAAGGTGGGGAAAAAAAGCGAATTTGGAAGAAAATATCCTCCAACTGAGGAAATTTTGGAAAAAAGGTGGGTGCAGAGCGGTATAATTTCAAAATGCTGGAATAAAATATATAATAATATATGAACAAAATGTAAAATTCAAATCGAACAAACTAAATAAGAATTTGGAAAAATCAGGATACTATTTTATGCAAGAATACACAAAGTGGGAAAATATGGAAATCAAAAGTCTGGTGCATCTTCCGAATTTTGGTAAAGCTTATTGACAGGGAAATTTTGGATGTTATAATGCATGATAGATTTGCGGCAGCGATGCAGCAGATTTTTATATAGATTGGAAATGGAAGGAAGTAAAAGGAAACAACGATAAGAAAGGACATGTATATGCGAAAAGAAAACTGGTTTCTTTCTGGTCTGTTCCGTTTTTGGAAAGAGAAGAAGCGTCTGATGGGAGTTGCCTATATTATGGCAGTAATACTGACGATTCTGAGTATCGGCGAATATTATCTGTTCATACCGCAGTCGGCAATGGCTCGCGTGAAGGCAGAGACCGTCGAGGATTTCCTAACAGGACAGTATGCGAAGGAGACAGAGAACCGATCACCTGTACAAGCCGATAATTTACTGGAAACATACAATAATACAGCGAAGAAAAGCAGCGAAGAAACTGCAGAGCAGGCAGCTGAAAAGCTTGAGAAGCCGTCGGATATGGATGGAGCATTGGATGCGCCCGAAGCGTCGGAGGCAGTCAGAACCGTGAATGAAGCGGAAGGGACACCGAAAGTACTTCGTAATTCAGGAATAGCTCTCAAGGCAGAGGTCCTGGAAGTTCAGACGCTGGAAGAATATTCTCTTTCAAATGCAGAAAAGCTTGAGATTACCGCCGCCAGGGAAGAGACTTTGACCTCGGATCGAAAGGCAAAGGCGGAAGCAGAGGAAGCGATTAAGCTTGCCGAAAAGCGGGCTGCTGAATTAAAGATGCAGGAAGAGGTCAGGAAAGCGCTGAACCTTGGAGAGCGGGTATATGATGTAACCGCAGAAGACGTTGAGGTTCTGCAGAGAATTGTGGAGGCAGAAGCGACCGGAGAAGATATCAAAGGAAAGATTCTGGTTGCCAATGTCGTTCTGAACCGCATGAAGAGCGAGAGCTTTCCGGATACTATTTCGGAAGTGGTCTTTCAGAAGAGCGGAAATTGCTATCAATTCTCGCCCATCCGGGACAAGCGATACTGGTCAGTTGAGATTACACAAGAGACCGTAGAAGCGGTCGAGCGTGCACTCGCGGGGGAGGATTACTCGGAGGGAGCGCTGTATTTTGCGGCGAGAAAGCTGGCAAGCAAAAAGAACATGAACTGGTTCGATAATAATTTGACGTATCTGTTCCGGCATGGATGTCATGAATTTTTTAAATAAGTCATCTGAATAACTTAAGAAAAGAACAGAGGGTACCGCGATGCCATTGCGGAATCCTCTGTTTTTTTTATTTTTCTATTGTAACATCAGCACTTTCGTGCTATAATACAGCAAATTGATTGCGCAGGGAGGACGTCATGGATTTATTTTACAGGAGCACAAGAAATAATCAGATAAAGGTAAAAGCTTCAGAAGCGATTCTCAAGGGTCTTGCGGATGACGGGGGGCTGTTCGTACCGGACACGATTCCGACGCTGGATAAGAGTCTTCGTGAATTGGCTCAGATGAATTATCAGGAGACGGCTTATGAGGTTATGAAGCTGTTCTTAACGGATTTCACAGAGGAAGAGCTTAAGAACTGCATTAATAAGGCATATGACAGTAAGTTCGATACAAAGGCAATCGCACCGTTAAAGTACGCGGACGGCGCGTATTTCCTGGAACTGTTCCACGGAGCGACGATTGCGTTCAAGGATATGGCACTTTCGATTCTGCCGCATCTGCTTACAACTTCCGCGAAGAAGAATCAGGTTACGGATGAGATCGTAATTCTGACTGCGACCTCCGGTGATACCGGTAAGGCAGCCCTGGCAGGATTTGCGGATGTAGAGGGAACGAAGATTATCGTATTCTACCCGAAGGACGGCGTAAGTCCGATTCAGGAGAAGCAGATGGTAACCCAGAAGGGTGCGAATACATGGGTTGTCGGAATCCGCGGGAACTTTGACGACGCGCAGACCGGTGTGAAGAAGATGTTCAATAATAAGGAGCTGGCAGAGGTTATGAAGAGAGCCGGATATCAGTTCTCTTCTGCGAACTCGATTAACATTGGACGTCTGGTACCTCAGATCGTATATTATGTCTACGCATATACAAGACTGCTCGGTGAGGGGAAGATTGCGGACGGACAGAAGATCAACGCAGTCGTTCCGACCGGCAACTTCGGAAATATTCTTGCGGCTTACTACGCAAAGCTGATGGGTGTGCCGTTTAACAAGCTGATCTGCGCTTCGAACGATAACAAGGTGCTGTATGACTTTTTCCAGACCGGCAGTTACGATCGGAACCGCGAGTTCATTCTGACCTCGTCGCCTTCCATGGATATTCTGATCTCGAGCAATCTCGAACGCCTGATTTACCGTATTGCCGGCAATGATTCCGAGAAGACCGCCGACCTGATGAAAGCACTTTCCGCAAAGGGAAGCTACACCATCACCGAGGAGATGAAGCAGGCACTTGCGGAGTTCAAGGGCGGATACGCGACGGAAGACAAGACCGCAGCTGTCATTAAGAAGATTTATGAACAGGACGGCTACATCATTGATACGCATACTGCGGTAGCTGCGTCGGTATATGAGGAGTATAAGAAGAACTCCAAGGATGACACGGTAACTGTAATCGCTTCAACCGCGAGCCCTTATAAGTTCACCCGCAGCGTCATGAACGCCATTGATGAGAAATATGCTTCCATGTCTGATTTTGAACTGGTAGATGAGCTCGAGCGTCTCTCCGGAGTCAAAGTGCCGCAGGCGATCGAAGACATCCGTACCGCACCGGTTCTTCATGACAGAGTATGCGATAAGAGTGAGATGCAGAAGACTGTGGAGGAGATCCTGGGACTTTAATGCGATTGACGGTTACGGTTGATGATTCCGGGACGTGGCAGGATTGGAATCCTTAGGATTCTCTGCCTCCGGAATATTCGGTCTCCGGAGCTTCCGGATAATTATGAAAAAGAAGAAGAACTGCAGCATAGCTGCTTTTTGGGGAGTCTCCTGAATAGGGGGGCTCCCCTTGTTTGCGGAAAGGAGATTCGCAGGCGAGCAGAAAGCAGTACATATGCGGAAATGGCCGCCTTTCCGGAAAATGTGTCCCGCCAGGTGAAAATAATCTAAAAATGACAAAACGGTGACATATCTTTGACACAAACAAAGTGCATTATATAGGCAAGTTGAATTTGATAGCCCTAATGCCGCGGGCTCTTTTTAAAACGGAGTTGTATAAGTCGTCACATCCTGTCAGTTATGCAGCAAGGTTCCAGAAAAGATTCCGAGAGTTACGGCGAATCCCGCCCCCTCAAGCGGATTCAAGTTTAACCGAAATATAATCATCCGAACAGGCTGAACACAGAAGCCGTTTGCGGGAAAAGGCAGAATTTCATTTGTGAAACCTTCACTAAATTGTTGTTTTCAACGTGAAAAATGCTTGACCTTTCAGACGAATGTTGTTATAATCATCTTGTTATTGGAGCGATTATATTTGCAGATGATTCTTTCGGATTTTCAGGGCGAACCCCTGGCGGCCTTACCACCCGGCAGACGATTCAATCTGGAAAGAGGAACAGGCTCTGCACATATAATAAAAACCATATATTTTAAGGAGGAAGAAAAAAGATGAAGAATTTCTTTAAGAAGCTTTCTTTCGTCATGGCTCTTGCGTTAGTTCTTACATCTCTTGCACCTGCTGGCGCAGCAAAGGCAGCAAAGGCAATGAAGATGAATGACAGCAACGTAATCCTGTATCTGACGGAGA
>JAGAPO010000100.1 GCA_017623215.1 Lachnospiraceae bacterium
GGGTGTTCTGTTCCTCGATGAGCTTCCGGAATTCACCAGGAGTGCCGTCGAGATGCTGCGCCAGCCGATGGAAGAAAAAGAAGTGACCGTTGCAAGACATTCCGGGATGTGCAGGTATCCGGCGGATTTCCTGCTACTTGCGGCGATGAACCCCTGCCCGTGCGGGTTCTATCCGGATCGGACAAGATGCAGCTGCCCGCCCGGGAAGGTTGCGAAGTATCTTGGGCGGCTGAGCGGACCGTTGTTGGACCGCATTGATTTGAGTGTAGAGATGCCGCAGGTTCCGTACCGAGAGTTAAACGGAGAAGGCTGCGAAGAATCCTCGGAGACGATTCGGGCAAGGGTCGAGCAGGCAAGGCAGATTCAGGAGGAGCGCTACCGCAGCGAAGGGATTGCATTTAACTCCCATCTGAGTCCGGGGCAGATTAAGCGGTACTGCACGCTTGGAACAAAGGAAAAAGAGCTGCTGGAGCAGGCTTACGCAAGGTTTGGCCTCAGTATCCGGGCCTATCATCGCATCTTAAAGACGGCGCGGACAATTGCGGATCTGGACGGGGCGGAGAAGATTACCGTGCGTCACATCAGTGAAGCACTCTGCTTTCGGGTAATGGACGGCAAATACCGAAGAGAGGGGGGAGTCTGGTGAATTCGCACGATTACTGGCTGTGGTTTTGCAGCATCGAGGAACTGGGATATCGGAAAAAGGAGGAATTGTTAGCACGCTTTGGTTCCCCGGAAGCACTGTTTTATGCAAAAGAGGACGAATTAACTCGGGGGGAGCTTACCGAGCGGCAGCGGAGTGGAATTCTGCGGGGAAGGAATGAGGAGGCGCTACTTCAATATGCCGAACGGTTAAAGGAGAAGGGAGTCCGTTTTATCGGCAGGGAAGAGGAAGCATATCCGGAACGGCTGAAGCATATTTACTGTCCGCCCTGCGGTCTGTACGTAAGGGGAGCGCTTCCGGCCCCGGAGGCGCCTGCGCTTGCGATTGTGGGGGCGAGAGTCTGCAGCGCTTATGGAGGCGGTCTTGCGGAATATTTTGCGGGAGAGCTTGCAAGGGCAGGAATTATGATTATAAGCGGTCTTGCGGAGGGCGTAGATGCAGCGGCGCACGCGGGAGCGCTGAAGGCGGGCGGATATACGGCAGCCGTACTCGGCTGCGGCGTGGATCGGTGTTATCCGAGAGAGAATTTCAACCTGTACCGGGAAGCCGGACAAAGGGGAGGAATTCTCTCGGAATATCCGCTTGGTTGTGCACCGCAGCGGGGGAATTTCCCGGAGAGAAACCGGATCATCGCGGGGCTTTCGGACGGGATTCTGATCACAGAGGCCAGAAAACGGAGCGGCTCCCTGATTACGGCGTCGCTTGGATTGGAGCAGGGAAAGGATATCTTTGCAATTCCGGGAAGGTTGGGGGATTCCCTCAGCGAGGGCTGTAATGCTTTGATTCGCTCCGGAGCAAAGCTAATTATGACTCCGGATGACATTTTGCAGGAATATGGCAGATTTTTGCCAAAAACAAAGAAGAACAGAATTGTTTTTGAAAAATTTAATAAGATTTCACTTGAAACGCAGGAGAAAATAGTGTATGATAGCTTGGGTTTGACCCCGAAGCATATTGATGCGATTGCAGGAGAATGCAGGATGGCATTTTCCGAGCTTTCCGGAATCCTGCTTGCTCTGGAGGTCAAAGGGTATGTCAGCCGGAGTGCGCAGAATTATTATGCGATATGTCCGGGGCCGGAATCGGAGAAGGGTTCCTGACACAACATAACGGAGAACAAGGGGGATGGCTGGCGAGCCGGTCTTTCGGGTTGTCAGAACAGAATGGTGATAGGGGAGAACAGTGCACAGCACGCACGGTTTCCTCTGCAGATACAGGCTGCGGTACGTTGCGCGGGCTGTTGGTAAGAATGAGGTATCAGAATGGCAAAGTATTTAGTGATTGTGGAGTCGCCTGCCAAGGCAAAGACAATTAAAAAGTTTCTGGGAGCGAATTATGAGGTTGTCGCATCCAACGGACATGTCAGAGATCTCCCAAAGAGCCAGATGGGAATCGACGTGGAGAATGGATACGAGCCCAAATATATTACAATCCGCGGGAAGGGAGATATTCTTGCAAAGCTGCGCAAAGAAGCCAAGAAGGCAGACAAAGTGTATCTCGCAACGGACCCGGACCGCGAGGGAGAGGCGATTTCGTGGCATTTGATGCACACGTTAAAGCTGGACGAGAAGAACACAAGCCGTATTACCTTCAACGAGATTACGAAGAGCGCGGTAAAGAACTCGATTAAGCAGGCACGGGAGATCGACATGGATCTGGTGGACTCCCAGCAGACGAGAAGAATGCTGGATCGTATGGTGGGCTATCGGATCAGCCCTGTGTTATGGGCAAAGGTAAAGAGAGGCTTAAGTGCCGGACGCGTGCAGTCGGTTGCGCTTCGCATCATCTGCGACAGGGAAGAAGAGATTAACGCGTTCGTACCGCAGGAATACTGGACGCTTGACGCTAAGTTCGCGGTAAAGGGCGAGAAGAAGCCGCTGATCGCCAAGTTTTATGGAGATACCAAAAAGAAGATTACCATTTCTTCGGAAGAGGAGATGAATCAGATTATAAAGGCGCTGGACGGCGCAGAATATAAGGTAACCGAGATTAAGACCGGAGAGAGAAAGAGGAACGCGCCGCTGCCGTTTACAACCAGTACCCTGCAGCAGGAGGCTGCGAAGGTCTTAAACTTCTCCACCCAGAAGACGATGCGCCTGGCGCAGCAGCTGTACGAGGGCGTTGATATTAAGGGAAAAGGAACAGTCGGTCTGATCTCCTACCTGCGAACCGATTCCACCCGTGTATCCGAGGAAGCCGATAAGGCCGCGAAGGATTTCATACGGGATAATTATGGAGAGATGGCGGTTGGCAATGTAGATAACAACAAGGGCACCGGTAAAAAGATTCAGGACGCGCACGAGGCGATTCGTCCGACCTATGTGGAATATACGCCGGTTGTGTTAAAGGAATCCTTAAGCAGGGATCAGTTCAGGCTCTACCAGCTGATCTGGAAGCGTTTCCTCGCAAGCCGTATGCAGGCCGCGCGTTATGAGACGACTTCAGCACGCATCGACGCGAACGGCTACCGCTTCACAGCGGCTTCGTCAAGGCTTGTATTCGACGGCTTTATGGCAGTCTATACGAACGACGAGGATGCGGTAGAGGATGAAGGAAAGGCATTTGAATCACTGAGCGAGAACTCGGAACTGACATTAAAGGAATTCGAGAAAGAGCAGCATTTTACCGCGGCGCCCCCTCATTATACGGAGGCATCCCTGGTTAAGACGCTGGAGGAGCTTGGAATCGGACGTCCCAGTACTTATGCACCTACGATTACGACGATTATTGCCAGACACTACGTGGCGAAGGAGAATAAGAATCTGTATGTAACCGAACTCGGCGAGGCGGTCAACAAGCTCATGAAGCAGGCGTTCCCTTCGATTGTAGACGTGAACTTTACTGCGAATGTCGAGGGGCTGCTCGACTGCGTGGAGGAAGGAAGCGTGAACTGGAAGACCGTTGTCAGCAATTTCTACCCGGATCTGAACGAAGCGGTGGAAAAGGCGCAGGCGGAGTTAGAGCACATCAAGATCGAGGATGAGGTCAGCGACGTAATCTGCGAGGAATGCGGAAGGAACATGGTTATCAAATACGGCCCTCACGGCAAATTCCTGGCCTGCCCCGGCTTCCCGGACTGCCGCAATACAAAGCCATATTTTGAAAAGATCGGTGTTGCCTGCCCGAAATGCGGCAAGGACATCGTAATCCGAAAGACCAAGAAGGGCAGACGCTATTTTGGCTGTGAGAACAACCCGGAGTGCGATTTTATGTCCTGGCAGAAGCCGTCCGCGGAAAGATGCCCGAAGTGCGGCAATGTGCTCGTGGAAAAGGGAAATCATCTGGTATGCATGGATGATACCTGCGGCTATGTAAAATAAGAGACAGATAATAGAATATATAATGAAGTAAATATAGCAATATATATTATAAGAACTATGTAGATACGAGATATCGGACGGAGCTGTGAGAATTTACAGCTCCGTTTTGTCATAGTGCGCCTGCTTATATCCGATCTGCGTGCAAAGGGCTTAGTGCATTCTGATTTTGTGTGGAAATTGTTTGGAAAATTACGAATTTTCTATTGTTTTTGAAGGTAATGTATGATAAAATGAAACAGTAATAGGGTTTTACATATGCGGTTGGCCAGGAGGTATCATTATGAGTGTACAATTATTGGATAAGACGAGGAAGATCAATAAGCTTTTGCATAACAATAACTCACACAAGGTAGTATTTAATGATATTTGCCTTGTATTGAGCGAGATTCTGGAGTCGAACGTTTTGGTGATCAGTAAGAAGGGAAAGGTGCTTGGTATCAAGAACCGCAGTGATATTGCGCCGATTCATGAGCTGATTCAGGATTCGGTTGGAATGCTGATTGATCCACTTTTGAATGATCGTCTTTTGAATGTGCTTTCTACCAAGGAGAATGTCAATCTGGAGACGCTCGGATTCGAGTTTGAAGGAGTAGAGAAGTATCAGGCTATTATTGCTCCGGTTGATATTGCAGGAGAGCGGCTGGGAACCCTGTTCTTTTATAAGGAAGCAAAGGCTTATACGATAGATGATATTATTTTGAGCGAATATGGTACGACGGTTGTCGGACTCGAGATGATGAGAGCGGTGAACGAGGAAGCGGCGGAAGAGATGCGCAAGGTTCAGGTTGTAAGAGCTGCGATTAATACGCTGTCATTCTCGGAGCTGGATGCGATTCGCCATATCTTTAAAGAGCTGGACGGCAACGAGGGCGTTCTTGTCGCAAGTAAGATTGCGGATAAGGTCGGAATCACCCGTTCCGTTATTGTAAACGCGCTCCGCAAGTTCGAGAGCGCGGGAGTAATCGAATCAAGATCGTCCGGAATGAAGGGTACTTACATTAAGGTTGTGAACGATGTCGTATTTGAGGAGATCAAGAAGCCGGTGAAGCGGCATCAGGTTCAGGTGTGACGCTGAGAGGGCGGCAGGAAGCACACGACTCAGAAAAAGGGCAAATAGCTTTTCAGGGTTGGAAGAGCACCGTTTGCGGAGAAGAAAGAAGAGATAAAATAGCAAGAGGAATTTTTTTGAAAATTCTTCTTGCTATTTGTGCTGTTATGTGATATACTTGGAACGTTCGAGTAAACACGCATGTTGATTTTCTGCATGGTGCCGTCTGTCAAGGCAGTGCATTGGACAAGGTCTGAGGCAATTTTGGACAGAATTGGAATGGATTCGGGCCGGAGGCGGAAGCAGGCGGTTGGCAGGGAATATGACGTATGCGGAAGTTAAAAACCATATGGAGGTAGAATCATGAGCGTTATTTCTATGAAGCAGTTACTGGAAGCAGGTGTACATTTTGGACACCAGACAAGAAGATGGAACCCCAAGATGGCGGAGTACATCTATACCGAGAGAAACGGTATCTATATCATCGACTTACAGAAGTCCGTAGGTAAGGTTGACGAGGCTTACTTCGCAATCAAGGACATCGTTGCGAACGGCGGCACTGTACTGTTCGTTGGTACCAAGAAGCAGGCACAGGACTCCATCAAGTCCGAGGCAGAGCGCTGCGGTATGTACTATGTTAACGAGAGATGGCTCGGCGGTATGCTGACCAACTTCAAGACCATCCAGTCCAGAATTGCAAGATTAAAGCAGATCGAGACCATGTCCGAGGATGGAACTTTCGATGTTCTTCCCAAGAAGGAAGTTATCGCACTCAAGAAGGAGTGGGAGAAGTTAGAGAAGAACC
>JAGAPO010000101.1 GCA_017623215.1 Lachnospiraceae bacterium
ATAAAGTTTTTCACAAAACAGGAAAGGCACATTCATAAATATATGATGTGGATAACTTTGCTGTATTCACAGAAAATGTGGAAATTGTAAATTTACTACAAATGGCAGGCTATTAAATGAATTTACCTTTCAGAGCTGATTTTTTTACAGCAAGGTTTACTTTCGAGAGCCGGACTGGTATAATAGAAGAAGTTTCTTGTATCCTTTATGGAATGATCCGGGGAAAGAATTCGGTGAGGGACGGGTTCGCTTCCGCAGGGGCGCTCCGGCAGGTCGGTTAGTGTAAGCATGAAAGCGAATGGTTCAAATCAGAACGCTTGTTTTGAATTTGCGCAAAATCTATTGACAAAACAGCCGGAATGTATTACTATAATGATAGCAGAACGTAGGTTCGATAATGAGAAGGAGAAGAATGATGGCCAGAGAATCGAAAGATGTGAAAGATTTTAGAGATATGAAGGATAATAAGGATGAGAAGATAAAGGCTCTGGAATCTGCGATTGCGAATATTGAGAAGCAGTACGGCAAGGGTTCCATTATGAAGCTTGGAGATACGAACGCGCATATGAATATTGAGACGGTTCCGACCGGTTCCTTAAGTCTGGATCTTGCGCTGGGGCTCGGCGGCGTTCCGAAGGGACGAATTGTAGAGGTATATGGTCCGGAGTCCAGCGGTAAGACAACGGTTGCTCTGCATATGGTTGCAGAGGTGCAGAAGCGCGGCGGCATTGCTGGGTTCATTGACGCGGAGCACGCGCTGGATCCGGTTTATGCGAAGAATATCGGCGTTGATATTGATAATCTGTACATTTCTCAGCCGGATAACGGCGAGCAGGCTCTGGAGATTACCGAGACGATGGTTCGTTCCGGAGCGGTGGATATTGTAATTGTGGACTCGGTTGCGGCACTGGTTCCGAAGGCCGAGATCGAAGGTGATATGGGAGATTCTCATGTGGGCCTGCAGGCAAGACTGATGTCGCAGGCGCTTCGTAAGCTGACTGCGGCGATCAGTAAGTCGAATTGTATAGTTATCTTCATTAACCAGCTGCGTGAGAAGGTCGGCGTTATGTTCGGCAATCCGGAGACCACGACGGGCGGACGCGCGTTAAAGTTCTATTCGTCGATTCGTCTGGATGTCAGAAGAATTGAATCGCTCAAGCAGGGCGGCGAGGTTGTCGGCAACCGAACCCGTATCAAGGTTGTAAAGAATAAGATTGCGCCTCCTTTCAAGGAAGCGGAGTTCGATATCATGTTCGGTCAGGGAATCTCGAGAGAGGGAGATGTTCTGGATCTGGCAGCAGCGGAAGGAATTATCGTAAAGAGCGGCGCATGGTACGCGTATAATGATGCCAAGATTGGCCAGGGACGCGAGAATGCGAAGCTGTACCTGAAAGAGAGACCGGAGGTTATGGCTGAGGTTGAGCAGAAGGTTCGTGATAAGTTTAACCTGAGCGGCAGCGCGGTAGTCGTACCGTCATCGGAGAATGCGGATGAGAAAGAGGAACTGAACGAGTTCGACCCGGAGTCGGAAGAGAGAGCATTTTTAGATGAGGAATGAGCCGAGACAATAACGGGTAATACGGGTTATAGATAATAGCAGATGCGGCAAGGATGCGGCCTGCCGGAGCGGAAACAGAGCTCCGGCATGGCCGCATCTCACTGTTATAAGTTTTTCTGGTATCCCGGAGATTGAAAGGGGACAGAGGGGACCGGAATGGGAGGATTGCAATGGAAGAAGAGATGCTGTACCGGGCGAAGCAAAAGGCGCTCGCCTTGCTGTCATATTCGGACAGAACCGAGCAGGAGCTGAGAAACCGGCTTAAGAAAGAAGAATATTCCGACGATGCGGTAGAAGAGGCTATTGCATATGTAAAGAGTTTTCATTATCTGGATGATCTGCGTTTTGCAGGCAATTTTATCCGGTCGAAGAGCCTGACCAAGAGCAGCAGAGAGATTCGAATGCTTCTGGAGCAGAAAGGGGTGGACCGGGAGCTGATAGATCTGGCGTATGAGGAACTGGAAGAAGGAGAAGGCGCAGAGGCGTCTGAACTGGAGGCAATCCGCAGATTGGTTGCAAAAAAGACGGATGATGCGGAAGCATTAACCCGGGAGGAGAAGCGGAAGCTGTGCGCTTCCTTGTGCCGGAAGGGATTTCGAATGGAGAATATTCGAAAGGTATTTCGGATGTACGAGGAGGAATGCTGAGGAATATTACGGGGCATGAGGTTACGAATCCGAACAGGAATTTTTTGAGAATTTTTTAAGAAAAGTTATTGCATTTTAGTCTCTGCAGTACTATAATTAAAATTGGCAGAAAATTGGTTTTACTGTTATAAAAATAGAGAAAAATGGAGGGCTGAACATGAGTAGTACAGCACAATTGTCAGCAAAGGACAGGATTGCTGCTTTGCTTGACGACAATAGTTTTGTTGAAGTTGGTGCTCTGGTTACGAAGAGAAGTACTGACTTTAATCTTCAGCAGAAGGAAGTTCCTGCTGACGGCGTTATCACCGGCTATGGATTAATTGATGGCAGTCTGGTATATGTCTACAGTCAGGATGCTGCTGCAATGAATGGTTCCATCGGTGAGATGCACGCGAAGAAGATTGCGAATCTGTATGATCTGGCATTGAAGGTTGGTGCTCCGATCATCGGCCTGGTTGACTGCGCCGGCTTAAGACTGCAGGAGGCAACCGATGCACTGGCTGGTTTTGGCGAGATTTACAGAAAGCAGACCCTTGCATCCGGCGTGATTCCGCAGATTACCGCGGTATTTGGTCAGTGCGGCGGCGGTCTTGCGGTTGCTGCATCTTTAAGCGATTTTGTACTTATGGAGGGAAAGTCCGCGAAGCTGTTCGTGAATGCTCCGAATGTTCTGGCAGGCAATTATGCCGATAGGTGTGATAACGGAGCTGCAAAGTTCCACTATGAAGCGGGCAATGTTGACTATGTGGGTGAGGACGAGGCTTCCGTTCTGTCCGCTGTCCGTGAACTGATTACCATTCTGCCGTCCAACAATGAAGATGATGCCTCCTACGAAGAGTGCACCGATGATCTGAACCGTCTGACTGCTTCGTTCGCAGCGGAACTTGGGGATACGTCCCTTGCGTTAAAGGATATTTCCGATAACGGTTTCTTCATTGAGGCGAAAGCCGGATATGCCAAGGAGATGGTAACAGGCTTTATCCGCCTGAACGGAATGACAGTAGGAGCGGTTGCCAACAGAAAGGAAATTGCAGATGAGGAAGGCAAGGTTTCCGAGAAGTTTGACGGAACATTAACAGCGGCTGGCTGCTATAAGGCAGAGAAGTTCGTAAAGTTCTGTGATGCGTTCGGAATTCCGGTGCTGACCCTTACGAATGTAACCGGTTATCAGGCAACGCTTGCAGCTGAGAAGGCTGTTGCGAACGCAGCTGCGAAGCTGACTTATGCGTTTGCGAACGCTACCGTTGCAAAGGTGAACGTGATCCTTGAGAAGGCATACGGAAGCGCTTATATTACCATGAATTCCAAGCATATCGGTGCTGATCTGGTATTCGCTCTTGAGGGAGCTGAGGTCGGTACGATGGATGCGAAGCTTGCCGCTCAGATTATGTACGCGGACGAGAAGAACGCGGAGGTTAAGGCTGCGAAGGCTGCTGAGTATGCAGAGCTTCAGCAGAGCGCTGTGTCTGCAGCAAAGCGCGGATATGTGGATGCGATTATTCCTGCAGAGTCTGTGAGAAAGCAGCTAATTTATGCATTTGATATGCTGTTTACAAAGAGAGAGAGCCGTCCCAGCAAGAAGCATGGCACGGTTTAATGAGGTGGCGCTATGGGAATGAATTCGATCATTTTTTTGGCCGCTGATACTGAGAAGATTACCATGGGGCAGGCGCTGCTGAATACGGTTCTGTCGATTGTAATCGTATTTGCAGTTCTGATCTTTATCAGCTTTGTTATCAGCCTGTTTAAGTATATTAACAAGGCAGAACAGAGTGCTGCAAGGAAGAAGTCTTCGACTGCTCCGGCTCCCGAACCCGTATCTGCACCGGTTTCTGTTCCAGAGGTTATCGAGGAAGAAGAGCTGAGCGATGATTTAGAGCTGGTTGCCGTTATCACTGCGGCGATTCATGCGTATGAAGAAGCGGCCGGGAATACGGTACCCGCAGATGGACTGGTAGTAAGATCCATCAGAAGAGTGAACAAATCAAGATGGCAGAACGCGTAAGCCTGCCTGGTATTTCAATAGGAGGATTCAATCATGAAGAATTATACAATTACTGTTAATGGAAATGTTTATGAAGTATCCGTAGAAGAGGGAACTCAGGCAGCGGCACCTGCAGCTGCTCCTGTGGCTAAGGCACCTGCGGCAGCTCCCGCACCTAAGGCGGCTCCGAAGGCAGCAGCACCTGCAGCACCGAAGGCTGCGGCCGGTGCTCAGGGCAGCGTAAAGGTGAACGCTCCGATGCCTGGTAAGATTCTTGCAATTAAGGCGAATGCCGGAGTTGCCGTTAAGAGAGGCGAGCCGATTGTGATTCTCGAGGCTATGAAGATGGAGAACGAGATTGTTGCTCCTCAGGACGGAACTGTAGCAAGCATTAATGTAGCGGTTGGAGCAAGTGTTGAGGCAGGAGACGTATTGGCTACATTGAACTAATTGGTTGGAGGGAATAACACATGGATTATATCTTGAATACGTTAGAGAATCTGGCTGCCCAGACCGTATTCGCTTCGCTCGACTGGAAGAATTTCCTGATGGTCGGAGTTGCCTGTATCTTTCTCTATCTGGCAATTAAAAAGCAGTATGAGCCCCTCCTTTTACTTCCGATTTCGTTCGGTATGCTGTTAGTTAACCTGTATCCGCCGATTATGGAGGAGGGCGGTTTGCTCTGGTATTTCTTTAAACTGGATGAATGGGCGATTCTGCCGTCCCTGATTTTCATGGGTGTCGGTGCTATGACGGACTTTGGTCCGCTGATCGCGAACCCGAAGAGCTTTATTCTGGGCGCTGCGGCGCAGATTGGTATTTTTACGGCGTACCTGCTTGCAATTCTGATGGGCTTTAATGGAAAGGCAGCGGCTGCCATTTCGATTATTGGCGGTGCGGACGGCCCGACCTCCATCTTCCTTGCAAGTAAGCTTGGACAGAGCGAGTACATGGGACCGATCGCGGTTGCGGCATATTCGTATATGGCCCTTGTTCCGATTATTCAGCCACCGATTATGAGACTTCTTACCACGAAGGAAGAGCGTGCGATTAAGATGGAGCAGCTCCGTCCGGTATCGAAGCTTGAGAAGATTCTCTTCCCGGTTATAGTTACGATCGTTGTTGTTGTACTTCTGCCTTCCACAGCGCCTCTGCTTGGTATGCTGATGCTCGGTAACCTGTTCCGCGAGTCCGGTGTTGTTAAGCAGCTGCAGGAGACCGCTACGAACGCAATGATGTACATCGTTGTTATCCTTCTTGGTACGTCTGTAGGCGCTACCACGAGCGCAGAGGCATTCTTAAAGGTTGATACCTTAAAGATTGTTGCTCTTGGTCTGGTTGCATTTGCAGTTGGTACGGCGGCAGGTGTTCTGTTCGGTAAGCTGCTGTGCAAGATGACAGGGGGCAAGATCAATCCGTTAATCGGTTCCGCCGGCGTATCGGCTGTTCCGATGGCTGCCCGCGTATCCCAGAAGGTCGGTTCGGAGGCAGATCCGACAAACTTCCTTCTGATGCATGCGATGGGACCGAACGTTGCCGGTGTTATCGGTACCGCGGTTGCGGCCGGTGTATTCATGGCAATTTACGGAATACGCTGACGCTGATTGGAATAAGCGGATTCGTACAATGGTCACTATGGCATTGGACAAATGGACAGATAGAACAATATTGACTTTTCATGCGCATATTGGTGTCTGCGGCCTTCGGGCCGCAGGGTGAAAGAAAGGAATGGTTATTAACATGGCTGAACAGGTTGAGAAAAAACCATTAAAGATTGTTGAGACGGTTCTGCGTGACGCGCATCAGTCCCTGATCGCAACCAGAATGACAACAGAAGAGATGCTGCCGATCATCGAGAAGATGGATAAGGTCGGCTATCATGCGGTAGAGTGCTGGGGCGGCGCAACATTTGACGCCTGCCTGCGTTTCCTGAAGGAAGATCCCTGGGATAGACTCCGCAAGTTAAGAGAAGGCTTTAAGAACACAAAGCTGCAGATGCTGTTCCGTGGACAGAATATCCTCGGATACCGCCATTATGCAGATGACGTGGTAGAATATTTCGTACAGAAGTCGATTGCGAACGGTATGGATATCATTCGTATCTTCGACGCGCTGAACGATATGAGAAACTTACAGTGCGCAGTTGATGCGACGAAGAAGGAGCAGGCGGCTTCCGGAAGAGGTCATGCGCAGATTGCAGTCTGCTACACCCTCGGTGACGCATATACAACCGAGTATTACGTTAACATTGCAAAGAGAATCGAGAATATGGGCGCTGACTCCATCTGTATCAAGGATATGGCAGGTCTGCTGACTCCCTATGCGGCGACGGAACTCGTATCCGCGATTAAGGGGGCGGTTAAGATTCCGATCGATCTGCATACGCACTACACCAGCGGTGTTGCTTCTATGACCTACATGAAGGCAGTGGAAGCCGGCTGCGATATCGTAGATACCGCGATGTCCCCGTTAGCACTTGGAACCAGCCAGCCGGCTACTGAAGTTATGGTTGAGACCTTCCGCGGAACTCCTTATGATACCGGTTATGATCAGCAGCTGCTTGCCGAGATCGCGGATTATTTCCGTCCGATTAAGGAGAAGTATCTGGCGAACGGCCGTCTGAATCCGAAGGTTATGGGCGTTGATATCAAGACTCTCCTGTACCAGGTACCGGGCGGAATGTTATCCAACCTCGTATCCCAGTTAAAGGAGCAGAAGGCAGAGGATAAGTATTACGAAGTACTTCAGGAGGTTCCGAGAGTTCGTAAGGACTTCGGTGAGCCGCCGTTAGTTACTCCTTCCAGCCAGATTGTTGGTACCCAGGCTGTTCTGAACGTATTGATGGGTGAGCGTTACAAGATGGTAACGAAGGAATCCAAGGATATCCTTTCCGGTAAGTACGGTCAGACCGCTAAGCCGTTCGATAAGGAAGTACAGAAGAAGTGCATCGGCGATACGAAGCCGATTACCTGCCGTCCTGCAGACCTTCTTGAGCCCGAGTTAGCAAAGCTTGAGGAGGAGATGAAGGAGTGGAAGCAGCAGGATGAGGATGTATTATCCTACGCACTGTTCCCTCAGGTTGCAACCGAATTCTTCAAGTATCGTCAGGCACAGCAGGAGAAGGTTGATGTAACCGCAGCACAGGATGGGGCATATCCGGTCTAAGCTTGATAACAGAAAGGATGGCATGCCGACAGGGCTGCCATCCTTCGCTTCAGAAGAATAAGAATAAGGAGTTCTGGCTTACAGGACTCCTTATTTACAATCTGAGAGAATACCCATACAGGCCGAGAGGCAGACCACACGCGGGACAGCTTAGCGGGCTGAATTGGCGGGATCTTGGGGGGAATCGTAGAATGAAATTTGACTTTGTTACAGAAGATAGAAAAGAGATGACAGAAGCGTTTCAGCGGGCAATTGATCTTGCGGCGGAACGCAAAGAACAGCTGATCATCGCTCCGGGAGAATATGTAACCGGGACGCTTAGAATCCGTCCGGGAAGTGATATTTATTTAAGTGAGGGAGCGGTAATTATAGGAAGCGAGAACGTCGAGGATTATTCGGCTGATATTACTCCATTTGTTGACGCGGTTGGAGTTGAGAGAGGGCGTGCCTTGATCTATGCCGAGAATGCGGACGGCGCCGTTTTGTCGGGGCCCGGCGTTATAGATGGAAGGGGAAAGCTGCATCAGCATGCGAATCGTCCGTTTCTGATGCGGATTGTCGGAGGGAAGAATATTACAGTGCGCGATATCGAAGTAAGAGATTCCGCGGCTTGGACCATCCATTTATTCGAAACGGATGATGTGCTCATTGAAAATGTAACGATACGGAGCCGTGTGAATGCAAATAATGACGGAATTGATATTGATTCCTGCAATCATATCACGATTCGCGGCTGCGACATCAGCTCCGGTGACGATGGTATCTGTATCAAATCGACAACGCACAGAACCTGCAGCAACATCATTGCCGAAGATTGCCGTATTTCTTCGGAGTGGGCGGGAATTAAGCTTGGAACGGAGTCCATCGGCGATTTTGAAAATATTACATTTCGTAACTGCGAAATATACGATACGGAGGGCTGCGGAATCAAGGTCGTGCCGGTAGACGGCGCAAATCTGAAAAAGCTGGCGATTGAAAATATTATAATGAAGAATACCACCGGACCGATCTTCATCAGCCTTGGGTCGCGCCTGCGCACATATTTTAAAGGGGATATCCCGAGAGAGCTTGGAAGCATCACGGATATTTCAATCCGCAACATCAAAGCCGATGTTGTTGATGCAGCCGGAAGGCCGATGCAGGGAAATGATTATTACATTACATATGACGGAATGTGGGGCAGAGCAGGAGGCTGTATCGTCATCAATGGTCTGCCGGAACGAAAGGTCGAGAATATTCTCCTGGAAAATCTGGACTTGAAGATGCCTGGAGGCGTGGAAAGATACGATCGAGAGGATGACGACATCATTGAGATGGAGAAGCAATATCCGGAGTTCTCCGTATTCGGGGCGCTTCCCGCTTCGGTTGCATTTTTACGTCATGTAAAGAATGTCACAATTAAGAATATTGCGTATCAGTTAAAGCGGGAGGACGTTCGGCCCGCCTTTCGTATGATTGATGCGCAGGAGTCGGTGATCCGATAGGTTCGGGGAAAGCAGTATGAACCTGCAGCGCCCTGAAGACAGGGAGGACACCTAAGAAACCGTTGATTCTTACAAATTTGATTCTGAAAAAACATATGGTCCAACAGGAAATATTCTGTGGGACCATATGTTTGACTGTACAATCTGCGTTATTTCACGTGATTCTGTGTTATTTTTTGTCTGCAAAAGTGCGGTTTACTCCTCGGCAACGGTCTCAGCGCCAACTGCATTCTTCTTAACGGATTCAATTCCGTTCAGGCAGTTTGCAAGAGTCTTGTAGCCTTCGGAGGTAGCGATAACCTGTCCGTTCGTAGCCTTCAGACGGAAACGGAACTCTCCGGCCTTATCTGCGTATACTTCGAACTTGGGATGTTTGCAGACTTCGTAGCCCTCTACAGTCTGATTCTCAACTTCAGCAACAGGAGCGTTCTTCTCAACGCTTGCGATCCCCTTTCTGCAGGCATCATCAGAAGAATAAATCTCGGAAGTGGCAATCACCTGTCCGTTCGTAGCCTTCAGATCGAACTTAATGCCGGTGTTTGTTTTGCGTACAACAAATTTACCCATAGTCGTAAAATCCTCCTTTATGTATACTAACGCTAACTTAATTATACAACATTATAAATTTTTCTTCAAGAAAAATGTGAGGGATTATACCAAATCACTACAGAAAACCATGGTGAATGAGTCAGGACAGCAGATGTAACAGAAATTTTAGAAATAAATTCGGAAAACCTCTTGACTTTTTTGGACATTGTGAAAATTGCATAGAATTTAACCAAAAATTAGGCTAATTTACTTTTGGAGAATCGCGTCTCCTCATTGACAATTTGAAAGATTTTGATGTATAATGTAGATGATTCGTTGTGGTACATTGTTTCGGATGGAATCGGAGGTGTTTCCTTTTTAGGTTACATTTCGGTCATCGGGAATTCAGGTACGGCAGCTGCTTTTCGGAGTTTGAGGTCTGTAATGGGAGAAGGGATGCAACGGAATTCTTCGAAAGAGGATTTTGGAATGCGGGCTTTGGCAGGAGGGCTTCAGAACAACCATGGGGTTGAAGGACTCGGAGCGTCGAATTTCGACGGGTCGCGGACCGGTGCTTCGGTTGGTATCCGGAAAGAAGAAGCATACGAAAGAATTCGGCACAGACGCCTGGTAAACGGCTGTATCGGAGAGCTTCGGGTGTTTTCTTTCAGGGCTGGGAACTTGGAATATTTTAGCTGACAGGAGGATATTCCAGGGGACCGGTCCTTTTTCCTATGCCCGGAGAATGCTGGGAGAAGCATAAGGAAAGGGCGAAACAGTCTTAGAGCGAACGTTGATAAAGACAAACGCTGACAAAAGACAGCAGGACGGCATTGAAAAGCGCAGGAAGGACGCGTTAATAGATGGAAGCAGTAAAACCATACAAGAAAAATTTTGAATATTCCTACACATTAGGAGCATTTCCGACCTTTGAGCTGTTAAAGGCAAGACCGGATAAGGCGAAAGCGGTCTATATCCATTCTACCTTTACGGACAGAGAGGCGTTGGAGGAGCTGTGCCGGAAGAATAAGGTTCCGGTTCTGGAAGGCGATAAGGTGATTATGAGGCTGAGCGAGAAGGAGAACTGCTTCGTCGTCGGTATCTTTGATAAATATGAATGTGCGCTCGAAGAGAAGAGATCGCACGTGGTGCTGGTGAATCCGGGCAACATGGGGAATATGGGAACGATTTTGAGAACCTGTGTTGGATTCGGAATCAAGGATATTGCGATTATCACGCCGGGGGCTGACATTTTTAATCCGAAGGTGGTGCGCTCTTCGATGGGAGCATTGTTCCGGCTGCGGCACCGGCATTTTGAAAGCTTTGAAGAATATCGGAAGCGGTATCCGGAGCATGAGGTGTTTACCTTTATGCTGGACGGTGAGCGAACCCTGACGATCGGAGACTGCCCGAAGCCGGAGCTGTTCTCGCTGGTATTTGGCAACGAGGCAACGGGGCTTGACGCATCGTTTCATAATGTAGGAACGAGCGTGTTCATTCCGCAGTCGCAGGATGTGGATTCTTTGAATCTGACGATTGCGGTTGGAATTGGGGCGTATCTGTTCACACAGGGAGGAAAGTAAGCAGCACTGAAAAAGAAGGAATTTTTGATTTTTTTCAAAAAATTAAAAAAATTACTTGACAGGCGCATTGGAATCATGTATACTGCCAACTGTAAAGAAAATTACTTGACACCAGAATGATGTGGGGATGAGTGCATGAGTATGGAACTCACGGATCGTCTGCAGGAGATTGTAGAGCTATCTTTGTTGTATGATTTTTATGGGGAGCTTTTGAAGGATAGTCAGAAGCCCATTTTTGAAGACTACGTGCTGAATAATCTGTCTCTTGGCGAGATTGCAGATGGGGCCGGAATCAGCAGGCAGGGTGTATACGATATCGTGAAGCGGTGCTCAAAGCAGTTGCGTGGTTATGAGGAACGGCTGCATTTGCTGGAACGGTTCAACCGGGCAAGGGAATGTATCCGAAGAATTGAAGAGATTGCACAGGACATTGAAGCAGGAGCGCAGCCTGCGGGAGTGAGCGAGATTAAGAAGCTTGCCGGTGAGCTGCTGCAGGAATTGTAAGAATGAGGTGTTTAGATGGCGTTTGACAGCTTATCCGAAAAATTGCAGAATGTATTCAAGAACCTCCGTGGTAAGGGAAGGCTGACAGAAGCTGATGTAAAGGCCGCTCTGAAGGAAGTTAAGATGGCTCTTCTGGAAGCGGACGTTAACTTTAAAGTTGTTAAGAATTTTATCAAGACCGTACAGGACAGAGCGATTGGCCAGGATGTCATGTCCAGCCTGACGCCTGGTCAGATGGTAATTAAGATTGTGAATGAGGAGCTGGTGGCTCTGATGGGTTCCGAAGTTGCGGAGCTGACATTGGAACCGGCGAACGAGATTACGGTCATTACGATGTGCGGCCTTCAGGGTGCCGGTAAGACGACCATGACGGCAAAGCTCGCAGGGCGTTTCAAGGCAAAGGGAAGGAAGCCACTGCTGGTCGGCTGCGATATCTACAGACCGGCTGCAATTGAACAGCTCCAGATTAACGGAGACAAGGTCGGCGTTCCGGTATTTTCGATGGGAACGAAGCATAAGCCGGTGAATATCGCAAAGGCGGCGCTGGAGCATGCCGAGAAGAACGGCAATAACATCGTAATCCTCGATACGGCAGGTCGCCTGCATATCGACGAGGATATGATGAATGAGTTAATTGAGATCAAGGAAGCTCTGAAGGTGCACCATACGGTGCTGGTAGTTGATGCGATGACCGGTCAGGATGCGGTCAACGTGGCAGAGCATTTTAATGATAAGATTGGTATTAGCGGCGTTATTTTAACCAAGCTCGACGGTGATACCAGAGGCGGTGCGGCACTGTCCATCAGAGCCGTAACCGGTAAGCCCATCCTGTTCTCCGGAACGGGTGAGAAACTGACGGACATCGAGCCGTTCTATCCGGATCGGATGGCGTCGAGAATTCTTGGAATGGGTGACATCCTGACCTTAATCGACAAGGCACAGGCCGAGATGGATGAGGATAAGGCGAAGGAACTGGAGAAGAAGTTCAAAAAGGCGGAATTCGACTTTAACGATTATCTTGAGCAGATGCAGCAGATTAAGAAGATGGGCGGTATTCAGGATATCCTTGGCATGAGGCCGGGAATGAATACAAGTCAGCTCAAGGATGTGGAGATTGACGATTCGATCTTTAAGGGAGTTGAGGCGATGATTTATTCGATGACTCCGGAGGAGAGAGGCAATCCCGCGATATTGAATCCGTCCCGTAAGCGCAGAATCGCAAAGGGAGCCGGTGTTGACATCAGCGAGGTGAACAAGCTGGTGAAGCAGTTTGAACAGGGCAGGAAGATGATGAAGCAGATGTCCGGTATGATGTCGGGCAAGAACAAGAGACGCGGCTTCAAGCTTCCGTTCGGTCTGTAAAGCGGAAGAACGATTCGTTGTTCCGGTAAGTTGGATGTGTTGCCAATTATTGGTGATTCATAGATTGATTTCGATTTGAAGGAGGTGAAAGACATGGCAGTAAAGATTCGTTTAAGAAGAATGGGTCAGAAGAAGGCACCTTTCTATAGAATTATTGTAGCTGATTCCAGATCCCCGAGAGATGGAAGATTCATCGAGGAAATCGGTACCTACGATCCCGCAATGGAGCCCAGCGCAGTTAAGGTTGACGAAGAGGCAGCTAAGAAGTGGCTCGCTAATGGTGCACAGCCTACGGCAATTGTTGAGAAGTTACTCAAGCAGGCCGGTATTGAGAAGTAATTCGGAGGTGAAGAGTAATGAAGGAATTAGTTCAAGTAATTGCTATGTCACTCGTTGATCATCCGGAAGAGGTTGTTGTAACAGAAACAGAGTCAGATACGTCGATCGTTGTAGAGCTTAAGGTTGCTCCGGAGGATATGGGCAAGGTAATCGGCAAACAGGGCCGTATTGCCAAGTCCATCCGTACCGTTGTTAAGGCCGCAGCAACCAAGGATGATAAGAAAGTAATTGTAGAGATACTGCAGTAAGACAAGTTCCCATATGAATGGAGCAAAAGGGCCGGCAAAGAGCAGCATAACATTGGTTATGGTTATGAGATGTTGCTCCTTGTCGGTTCTTTTTTCGGAAAGGATAAGTCTATGGAGGATTTATTACGGGTTGGCGTGATTTCGTCCGTGCACGGAATCCGCGGTGAAGTCAAGGTATTCCCAACGACTGATGATATCGGAAGATTTGAGGAACTGAAGGAAGTAATGCTGGATACCGGAAAGGGACTGATTCCCTTGACGGTGGAGGGGGTTAAGTTCTTCAAGCAGTTTGCGATTCTGAAGATCAAAGGCTATGACACAATCGAATCGATCGAACGCTACAAGGGCAGAGATCTTTTGGTAACAAGGGAGAATGCGGTGGAGCTTGCGGAAGGAGAATTCTTCATCTGTGATATTTTGGGCTTTTCGGTCGTGTCTACGGAAGGCGAGGAGCTTGGAATTCTCGACGACGTAATGGAGACCGGGGCAAATGATGTATTTGTGGTGAAGAAACCGGACGGTAAGGAGCTTTTACTGCCTTATATTGATGAGTGCATCCGGGAAATATCCCTAAAAGAGAAAAAAATAACGGCTTATCTGATGCCTGGCTTAGAGTGAAAAGCGTCTCTAAGGTGTCTGAAAGACGCCGCCAAAGAGCCGCTACGGCGCGAAGCGCCTATTCACTC
>JAGAPO010000102.1 GCA_017623215.1 Lachnospiraceae bacterium
ACAGAAGGGCTGTCAACTTGCTCGGCGACGAACAGAGCCTCGTCGCTGCTATACAGAAAATAACCCTTGTGATTCACTTTGGTGTTGAGCGGTTCATATACCAGCGTAATTCCGGCGTCCGTCAGAAGCGGAATGCAGGCACGAAGGCCTTCAATCAGACTGGTAAGCTGTGCGTCCCTGCTGACGCCGGGGAGTTCATTGCCGACCTGGGTAATTAACGTCTTACAGCCCAGAAAATGTGCTGCCTCAATGCTGGTCTTAAGCCCTTCCAGATAGTCGTTCCTTCTTGTCGGATCGACCAGGCTGGCAAAGCGGGTACAGAACGCTGCCGGAGTCAGTCCGAGTTCGTCCTGTTTGCTGCGGATCGCTTTGAGATCCTTGTTCCACCAGCCCCAGAATTCATAAGCAGACAGCCCGGCCTGACTGGCAAGCTCCATGCCCTCTGTGAACTCACGATCGGAGAACAGGGCCTCGATACATGCGGAAAATTTCATACAATAGAGTCCTCCTTTTTATCAATAGCAGTAATGGAAGCCGGTGCGGAGACCTCGGAATCAAGGCTCCCGCGTTATTCGTTTATCCCCTTAGAGGAGAATAATTGCGCCGGACATGTGGATAAAATGTCCGGCGCGCACGGTCTTTGTGGATAATTAATATAGTTGGATTAGATATCCGCCAGCTGATCCTGGCACAGCAGATTAATACCATTCTTCGTCAGAACATCAATGGCCTTGTCATTGTTCTGTACACGGAAAATCATCAAAGCCTGATTCTTCTTGCGTGTTGTGAACGCATAAGTGTATTCAATATTGATTTCATTCTCAGACAATAGCTTGATAATCTTTGAAAAGCTGCCCGGTTCGTCCGGAATCGCAACAGCCAGAACCTTCGTAATCGAAAGCACATAGCCCGCGTCCTTTAACACGCAGGAAGCCTGGTACGCATCATCGACAATGATTCTGAGAATTCCGAAATCCGGAGTCTCGGCAATGGATAACGCCCTCATATCAATATTGTTCTGAAACAGTACATCTGTGAATTCCGCCAGCTTGCCGGGGGTGTTCTCTACAAAAACAGAAAGCTGTTTTACTGTCATATAAATCCTCCTAATATAACTTACGATTATCAATAATGCGGACTGCCTTGCCCTCACTTCTGGTGATGGACTTCGGAGCCACAAGCTTAACCTTTGCGTAGATACCGAGCATGGCTTTCAGTGCGTCAACCAGCTCCTTCTCCTTTGCCGCAACCTCCGTTACGGTATCGGAGAACAGCTCAGGAGTCATCTCAACGCGTACCTCAAGCGTATCGCTGTTGTTCACACGATCAACGTAGATCTGATAATTGGCCGCGTAACCCTTGTTCAGAAGAACCGCTTCGATCTGGGACGGGAATACGTTAACGCCCTTGATAATTAACATATCGTCGCTTCGGCCCATCGGCTTGCTCATCTTTACATGAGTTCTGCCGCAGGAGCACTTCTTGTGGGACAGAACGCAGATATCGCGGGTGCGATAACGAATCAGAGGGAACGCTTCCTTGGTAATACTTGTGAACACGAGCTCACCCTTCTCGCCGTCCGGAAGAACCTCGCCCGTGATCGGGTTAATAATCTCCGCGATGAAATGGTCTTCATTAATGTGCATACCCGTCTGTTCACTGCACTCGAAGGAGACACCGGGACCGGATATCTCCGTCAGACCGTAAATATCATATGCCTTAATTCCGAGCTTCTGCTCAATATCGCGGCGCATCTCCTGTGTCCATGCTTCTGCACCGAAGATACCGGCCTTCAGCTTAATCTGATCCTGTAATCCACGCTCGTGAATCGACTCGGCAAGGTAAGCCGCATAGGACGGAGTACAGCAAAGAATCGTGGAGCCTAAGTCACACATGAACTGGATCTGGCGTTCGGTATTACCGGAGGACATCGGAAGCGTGAGACTGCCGACCTTGTGAGAGCCGCCGTTCAGGCCGGGACCGCCGGTAAATAATCCATAGCCGTAGGAGACATGAACCACATCTTCCTCGGTTCCGCCCGCAGCTACAATCGCGCGTGCGCAGCAGTCATCCCACAGATCAATATCATGTTGGGTATAGAATGCAACCACTCTTCTTCCGGTCGTGCCGCTGGTGGACTGAATTCTGACACAGTCCTTTAAGGGTGCGGCAACAAGGCCATAGGGATACGCATCTCTTAAATCATCTTTGGTCAGGAAGGGGAGCTTATGTAAATCCTCAACGGACTTGATATCGTCGGGAGTAACGCCTTTTTCTTCCATCTTTTTTCTGTAGTAGGGTACATTCTCGTACACGCGCTTTACCGTTGCAATGAGGCGCTCACTCTGCCAGGTCTTAATCTGATCCTGGGAAGCGCACTCGATCTCCGGCTGATAATATCTCTCCATCTTCATTCAATCCTTTCTGTGGCAGACCCTGAAAAGTCTAACCTTAATTTTGCGGTTGGTTCTGTCGGCACAGACAAACCTCTTGTATACCTACTATAACACGTTAAAGAGAAAAAGTAAACAAAATAATTCTTGAAAAGGAGATTTTTTTGGCTATTTTTAAAAGAAGAGGATGGAGATATTTCATCGGCCGAAGTTGATTGAATTATCTTGCCGAGTAAGGAAACAGCCGCAAAGATGCGGAAAAGGAATCATCTTTGCAGCTGTTTTTGACAGGTTACGAATTCTTATTGGTTGTCAGAGGAACCCACTTCTGTTCGCCGTCCTCCCAGGGCTTAAAATGCTCGTTCATAAGCTTGCCCCAATCCGGCTTTTGGAACTCGGTAAGAGCGGCAAAATCATCCCAGGTAATGAGATGCTTCGGCTTCTTTTCGTACTTGCCGGCAGTCTCTTCCGGTGAGATTGGTTCTGTCGGGGCCTCGCTGTACATAAATATGTAATTTCCTAAATTCCAGATGGACATATACTTATTCTGTCCGGTCGGATATTCGTTCTGGTACATAAAATGGTAGAAGATATAACCGGCCACTTTTTCGTAATGAAGCTTGTTGACCAGAATGGTCGAGGTCTTGTTCTCGGCCTTGCGAACCCACTGTTCGTCGTTCTCAGGTTCAAAATAGTGGAAAATCTCCGCCATACGGAACCATGTTTCGGAACCGAAGGTTTTGGAAGTGTCAAGCTGTGCGACTGCTTCCGGCTTGATCTCCTCGCCGGTTGTCTCAAAATACAGGAGAATCATATCTTCGTATCTTGCGTAGGACGCGGTGATTACCGCAGGGTTATTGAGAAACTTGGGTTCGGTTTCGCTGCATGCAGCGTACATAAAACGTTTCATTGGGAATACCTCTCATTCTGCCGGGTGGGCGGCTCGGTGTATTGTTGCATAAATTGGTGGTATTTCATTCACCTGGAAGTTATTATAGCGTATGTAGAGAGGGAAAGCAACAGGAGGAAGGAAAAATAGTAACATTTTGGGGCGTGCAGAAAGCTCGGAAGCGAAAGGAGGAGGCAAAGCATCCAGGAGAGTCTCTTGTATTCTGATGCGTGACCTGCTATAATAACCTCAACATTACAAACCGATAAATAGGGGCAGTTCATGGCAGCGCCCCATGATAGGAGGTTTCCCACTCATGCCATTCACCCAACAAACCATTAATTTCCTGGTGGAAAATCGTCTCAACGACTCCCGCGAGTGGTTCCGGGCCCATCATGCCGAATACCAGCAGCACGTGATCACGCCGTTAGCGGAACTGGTGCGCGATCTGACCCCGTGCATGCAGGCCATCGATCCCGAGTTCGTCACCGAACCGCGGGTAGACCGTACCATTTCACGAATCTGGCGGGATACACGATACACAAAAGACCCGTCCCTATACCGTGATAACATGTGGATTATCTTCAAGCGCAGCCGTATGCACGGAACCGAATACCCCGGAATCTATTTCGAGATCGCACCGGACGGCTTTAACTACGGAGGAGGATTCTACAATGCTTCGGCTTCCTTCATGGAGAAGCTGCGTGAGAAGATAGTATCCGGGGACAAGCTTGCCGGAAAAGCGCTGAAGGCCTTCCGGGTTCAGGATGTATTTGCGCTGGAGGGGGAGCGCTATAAGCGGGCGCACTATCCGGGGGAAAGTGCCGGGAAGCGCGAGTGGCTGGAGCGTAAGAATGTGTGCCTGATTGCGGAGAGCACGGACATGGAGCTGCTGTTCTCGGATGGATTGGCTGCGAAGTTGGAGGAGGATTTTCGAAAGATCGCGCCGGTCTATGAATTGTTCTTAAAAGCAGCACAGGAGGATGCCGCGGAGCAGGCGTGGAATCCCGTTACTATGGACCTGCTTGGAAGAGAATAGAGCAAAGAATTCTGCGAGTGCGGAATGGAAGAAAAGAAAAAGGAAAGGGTAATCCAATGAACGAAATCAACCCCAAATACATGAAAGCCGCCCTGAAGCTCGCAGACAAAGCCGCCGCCATCGGAGAGGTTCCGATTGGCTGTGTGATTGTCTGCGACGGCAAAATCGTCGGTCGCGGCTATAACAGACGGAATACGAATAAGACAACGCTTGCACACGCGGAGATGATCGCGATCGATAAGGCGAGCAGGAAGCTGGGGGACTGGCGGCTCGAGGGGTGTGATATGTACGTGACGCTGGAACCGTGTCAGATGTGTTCCGGCGCAATTGTCCAGTCCAGGCTTGACCGGGTTATTATCGGGGCGATGAATCCAAAGGCCGGGTGTGCAGGGTCGATATTGAATCTATTGCAGATGTCTGAATTCAATCATCAGGTGGAGATTGTAAGAGGCGTCATGGAGGAAGAGTGTTCAGAAGTTCTGCAGACATTTTTTAAAAAGCTTAGAATTCGGGTCAAACAGGAAAGAGCAGAGAGGAAAGCGGCGCAGAGCGCGGAACAGGAGATACACAGCGCAGAGCAGAATGCGGAATAGAAGACAATTATGCGGCGCAGACAGGACAAAAGGATGAGAGGATAGAGGAAGAGTATCAGGAGTGGAAGAATGCGCTGCGGGCTGCTGGATGTGGTGGCTGCCTGGGCACCTATAGCAGCATCGCCAGTGTGCCTGCAGCAATCAGGCAGAGCCCAATCAGCGCTTTGCGGCTCAATCGCTCTTTGAATACAAAATACGAGAATGCGATCGTCACCAGAATACTCAATTTGTCAATCGGAACAACAACGCTGGCGGGACCGTCCTGTAGCGCTTTATAGTAGCACAGCCAGGAAGCGCCCGTGGCGAGACCGGACAGACAGATAAAGAAGAGCTCGTTTCGGGGAATTGTCCGAATAGTATGCTGTTTGCCGGTAACAAATACAACAACCCATGCCATGACAAGAACAACACCGGTGCGGATTGCAGTGCCGAGGTTGGATTCGATTCCGCTGATTCCGATTTTCCCAAGAATTGCGGTCAGGCTGGCAAATACGGCGGAGAGCAGAGCGGATAGGAACCAGCCTCTATGTACGGAAGAAGTCTGCGCCCCGGATTCGGATGCCGCCGCGAGTTCGGGCTTGGAGTCGGATACGGTCTGGGAGCTTTCTTGCGGCGCAGGAGCAGTGACCGCTTTCTTTTGGATCATGAGCCAGGTGCCTAACGCAATTGCAGCAATGGATACCGCCTTGATCCAGCTGATGCCTTCGTTCAGAAAAATCAGAGCCAGAAGAATGGTTAGGACGGTGCTGGATTTGTCAATGGGAACGACCTTGTTGATATCTCCGATCTGAAGCGCGCGGAAATAGCACAGCCAGGAAGCGCCGGTGGCAAGGCCGGAAAGAATTAAAAAGGCCCAGGTTTTGGAATCAACCGCCGCCAGCGTGGAGGCAGAGCCCACAAGAAAGACCATGAGCCAGGAAAAGATCAGGACGACAATTGTGCGAATTGCGGTTGCAACGTTGGAATCGGTTTTTTTGATGCCGCATTTCGCAAGAATAGAGGTGAGGCCGGCGAACAGGGCCGAGCCGAACGCATAGAATATCCACATAAAAATACCTGCCTTTCCTTAAAAAAGGCGCCGCAGAATGCAGCGGGAGAATGAGTTTCTCGGCTGCATTCTGCGGCGCCTTTTAATATTCTTTCAGGGATCAATTTGAAACCGAAGGAACATAGCGGTAGTCTTCCTGTTCCGAACAGAAGCCTGTTCCAACAATATTTTTGAACCAGCGCGGTAAGCGCGACAACGAAGCCAGGGCCTTATTCGCCCAGCTTTTCGGGTTCGTCGTAGGTCTCACCGAATAATTCAACACTCACCTCAGCCATCTTCTGATCCGCAAGGGGCTTGTCCGACCAGTTGGTTCTGCAGGCGGCAATCTTGTTCACAACATCTATGCCCTCGGTAATCTTTCCGAATGCGGCATAGGAGCCGTCCAGGTGAGGAGCATCCTTGTGCATGATGAAGAACTGAGATCCTGCGGAATTCGGGTTCATAGCGCGAGCCATGGAGATAACGCCCTCCGTATGCTTTAACGGATTATCAAATCCGTTGCCGGAGAACTCACCCTTGATGCTGTAGCCGGGGCCGCCCATACCGGTTCCGTCCGGACATCCGCCCTGAATCATAAAACCGTTGATAACACGGTGGAATATCAGACCGTTATAAAATCCCTTCTGTACGAGGGAAATAAAATTCTTAACGGTGTTCGGAGCGATCTCCGGATATAACTCTAATTTCATAATACTGCCGTCTTCCATTTTGATGGTAACGATGGGATTCTGTGCCATAATTAAATCATCCTTTCCTGATAGGTTATAGTATTGGTTAAATATGGTCTGATTATAACACACAGGGAGCGGAGTGTCCAGAGAAAAGCGGTCGGGACCTTTGGAGAAGAAAATAAGGAACGAGCGGGAGCAGGGCTTCGAGAACGACGGAGCCGGGAACAAAGGAAGCAGGCACTTGAATTTCAGAAAAGCATATGCTATAATGCCAACAGATAAAATGACAGAAATATCCAAGCGGCACAAAGGCGGGCCGCCAGCAGGGGATGCTGGCGGCTTTTGTCTTTGAGTCGGATTTGCTGCAGAAAAAGGATAGGAGGATAAGAACTATGATAGCGCTGCAATTTACAATGTTCATAATGATTTTCGTCGGATTTCTGGTTAGAAAGCTCGGAATCGTCGGGAAAGAGGGCCAGAAGAATATCACGGACCTGGTTATATATGTGATCCTGCCCTGCAATATCGTAAAATCGTTCATGGTGGAATTCGACACACAGACGTTGTACAGCTTTGCGGGCATCCTGCTGATATCCGTGCTGATACAGGCGGGCTGTGTACTCTTCGGAAAGATTGTATATAAGAACAAGGAGACGAACCGCCGCAAGTCACTTCAGTACGGCATCATCTGCTCCAACGCCGGATTCCTTGGGAACCCGCTTGCGGAGGGCGTATTTGGAACGATGGGGCTGACGCTGGCTTCGATTTATCTGATCCCGCAGCGTATTATGATGTGGTCGTCCGGTCTTGCGGTATTTACGGGAAATACGAATAAAAAGGAAGTTATCAAGAAGGTTGTGACGCATCCGTGCATTATCGCGTGTGTGATTGGCATGATCCTGATGGTGACGCAGATTGAACTTCCGGCGTTCCTGACGAAATCACTCCAGACCCTAAGCAACTGTAATACCGCGATGTCGATGATGGTCATCGGTATGATTCTGGCGCAGGTGAAGGGGAAGAATCTGGTCGATAAGGACATTATTGTGTATACGATATTTCGACTAATTATTATTCCGCTGATCGTCTGGATCCCCTGTCTGCTGCTGCACGTGGACAGCATGGTAACGGGAGTCAGCGTGCTGCTCGCGGCAATGCCGGCGGGAGCGACAACGAGTATACTTGCATCGAAATATGGATGCGACGAAATCTTTGCGACGAAATTAGTGGTGTTCTCGACGCTGGCATCGTTGCTTACGACTCCGATATGGAGTTATTTGCTGGTGTAAGAAGCCGCCCGGAATTGGCGGATAGTCGGGGACGCCGGCTGAAAATCAGGGCCAGATATCCTCAGGATTCACACCGTAGACCTGAACCACTTCCAGCAGAGGGCTATTTGCAATATCTTTTACGGTGACCAGACGGCCGCCGTCGGAATCAAGATCCACGCCGAAGGCCCGATAGGCCAGCCAGACCAGATGGGCACAGTGGGTGCCGGAAAGCTCGCCGGAATTCGGATATTTGGGAGAGATAAGACCGACGGTGAGACTGTATGGAACATCGATCAGCAGGTCCTTTGCCAGCTGCGCCGCCTGGGAGGCAATGGAAGCGTGTCCCGCGTTGACCTCCTCTTTCAGGCGAAGGACAATCAGAGTCGGACTGCCAAGCCAGTCCTTTGCCTGCTGAAATGCGGAGGATACTCCGATGGTAATTGCTTCCAGGGTCTGCCCGGTCTTAGCATTCGTGACAATTCCGGCATGCCCGTTGCGCCATCCAAAGGTGTGAGAGGAAAGCGTGATCAGAATATCCCCGTCTTTGAGCGGGGCAAGTTCAAATCCATTTCGATAGTCTCCCTCTTCGTCAATTAAGAATTCCTGGCTGGTGAAAATCAGACGGTGTTCGCAGACATAGTCGGCAGAAGCGAAGAAATTATCCTGAAAGGAAAGAATTCTCTCAGGATACTCCTCTGTGTCCGTTTCTCTGCGGATATCGTCAATTGCCGGCTGTCCAAGCCCGGTCTGTAAATACAGGGTTTTATAATCTTCTTCACTATAGCTTTTTTTGACCAGGATAGGAAGCAGATTGATTCGGTCATATTCCGGTGAAACATAAGCAATCGATTCGATCCGGCGTTCGGCGATTCCGACGGTGCCTGCTGCAAGCACAAGGGTGAGCAGGATAATGATCGGAAGACGGAATCGGCGGAGGAAGGAAATCCCATGAGTTGAGAACATGAATACGATTCATCCTTTCATAACAAGATCCATCCATGAAACTTGTTGTTCCACTGATACTTCTATTTTAGACCGTATTCGAAAAAATATGAGAGATAAGAACAGGAAATAAATTTTGAAAAATCAGGAGGTATACTGGCGAAACCGGGCACGGTAGGCGCGCGGTGAAAGGCCGGAATGACGGCGGAAAAAGCCTGAAAAATGAGAAGGCTCCGGATATCCGACGATACGCCCGATTTCCTGAATCGGCAGTTCGGTATTGATTAACAGGTGTCCGGCGCGCCGATAGCGGCGTGCCTGCAGCTGGGCCATAACACCGCTGTGAAAGGCGGCGTGGCAGAGCCGTTCCAACTGCGGAATGCTGAGGTAAAAATGCGCGGCGATGTCATCAAGACAAAGCGGACAGGCGAGATTTTCATCCAGATAGGCAAGCAGTTGACAGTCAAAGCGCCGCTGCTCTGAACTTTGAACGGCCTCGATGCAGTCGAGAACCAGAAGATCCAGCAGCGCCGCCATCTGTGACAGAGCAAGAGGCGAGCTGATCTCTTCTTTTTCGGCAATCTGTGCGGCAAGGGAAGCCGTGTGTTCCGGGCGCAGCACAACAGGGGAGGAAATATACTGTGTCAGCAGAGCGGTTATATTGCGCTCGTTGGACAGAGGGATCAGATCGATGCCGAGCTGTGTGTATCCGCTTTGACTGTGAAGAGAGTGGAATTGTCCCGGGGGAAGAATATGAACCATGCCGGTACTGAGAGTCGTACAGGAGGATTCGGTGCGAACCGTCAGCAGACCATCGGTAACGGCAATCAGCTGCCAGAAGTCGTGCGAATGCAGCGGCATATCAAAAGGTCCCCGTTCCAGCGGACTAATCGGAAGATAGGGGTCTGGAAGATGATTCTTAATAAAACCGAGCTTGTTCTGCATCTGATACCTCCGGAATGATTGGATTTTGCAAGTTTGTGATTCGATTTTGCATCGACAGCTTCTGAAAATCAGTATATCGTATTGATAGATAGAATGCAAGAAGCAGAAAGGAAGATGCAAGATGAATCTGGACAGGTTAATTGAAAAAATACGGCTTACCGTGGAAAGCCATGCTCTGGAGCGCCCGGGCGAATATGCCCGCTGGCTCTGGCAGGATGAGGAGAATACAAGAGAACTGGGAGTAAATGAATACGGCTGTGCAGACGCGGCAAATATCCGCTATATGATTGGAACAATGCCGCGGGATCCGAAGGAGCGGGAGGCCTGTGTCAAGGCGCTTCGCTCGTTCCAGACGCCGTCGGACGGATTATTTCCGGAGAGAACTCATCATGCATATCATGGAACCGCGCATTGTACGGCAGCGCTGGAGCTGTTTGAGGCATTGCCGGAGTATCCATTAACGGAATTCGAAATGTATCGTGACAGGAAGGAGCTGGAAAAGCTGCTGGCAGGACTTGACTGGCTGCACAATCCGTGGCCGCAGGCGCATCAGGGGGCCGGGCTCTTCGCTGCCATGCTCATAACCGGAAATGCGGAGCTTGCCTGGCAGGACTGGTATTTTGACTGGCTGAACGAGCAGGTGGATCCGCAGTACGGTCTTAGTGTGCGGGGGGCCATTCAGGAGGGAGACAGACCGGTGTGCGAGCATTTAAACGGCTGGTTCCATTATCTGTTCAATTACAGCTTTGCCAAGCGTCCATTTCCACAGGTGCACGCGCTGATTGATACGTGTATTCGACTTTACCAGGAAAAGGAGCTTTCCGAATATTTTGGACGGGAAGTTGGATTCCGGGAAATTGACTGGGTGTATACTTTGAATCGCGCTGTTATGCAGAGCGGGTATCGGATGGAGGAGAGCAAAGGACTGCTTCGGGAATTTGCACAGCAATATATCCCGTATTTGGAATCCGTTGATGCGCAGACGGATGATGCCTGGAATGATCTGCATCGGCTGTTCGGTTCCGTGTGCGCACTGGCAGAACTGCAGTTAGCTCTGCCGGGAGAACTGCGAACCTCCTATCCGCTGCGTCAGATATTGGACCGAAGGCCTTTTATTTGAGCCTTTATTTGGCAGACAAAAAAGGCTTGACAATTCAAAGGAAAACCCGTATACTGAATACTACGGCTTCGGAAAGAGCCGCAGTATTTTAATTGTATGCTGACAGCGGTTTTTGACGAGCCGCAGCGATTGTCTTTTGTTATCAAGTTTCCGTGCAGCCGGGGAGATAGCGGTGCCCTGTACCCGCAATCCGCTACAGCGGGGGTGATGTCCTGCCCCGGGTATTCTGCTGTGGAGCTGCCCTTTATAAGTGGTGTTGACGTCTGGGTCTTGCGCAACAGGAATTTGCGAACCGTGTCAGGTCAGGAATGAAGCAGCACTAAGCAAACACCCCTGTGTGCCGTAAGGGTGCCTGGGCCGAGCTAACTGTAGAGGTAACGTCTATGGCAGATATTCAAAGCAGGACGCACGGATTAATAATAAGAATAGCCCGAGCAGAACCAATGGTTGTGCCCGGGTTTTTTTGTGTCATAGGGAATTCCGAAAACGGAATACTTTGTCTTGGCATATGGGGAAAAAGATGATAAAATGGAAGGATATAAGGAGAGGACAGAAAAGGGCAGCAGGAGTGCAGGCAACAGAGCGAAAGGCGATGGAAACGACGCCTGAGAAGCCGGAAAAAAGCGATTCGCGGAGATGGTGATGGTATGGGATTAGAGGATCAGTTTTACAGGGATATGATAGAGAGCCACAGTGAGCGTATGCAGAATCTGATGAAGTATTATCCGTTCTTTGAACTGCAGGCACAGAGCCTGAAGCTGTACAAGGACGGAAGATACGCGGATGTTGATATGGCGTATATTACAATGGCGGTGCTGCGGTTCTTCATTGAGGAGAATCATTTTCATGACAGGCCGGTAGAATACGGGCAGTATATGGAGTTTGTAACGGGAATTCTGACGAAGGATTTTGAGCTGGACGCAGGAGCGGGAGAGCTGCGGGAGCTGGCTTCGTACCTATTTGATAAATTAAAGAATGATGGAAAGCCGTTCACGGCAGAGTATTTTGACCCGGCGGATCGGAAACGAAAGACGCTTCGTATGAAGCTGATTGACAGCGCGTTCCGGGAGGGAACGGTGGTGTATACGGTGACGGCGGATGCGATTGCATTCTATCTGGATACCAAGGAGATTAAGGAAGAAAGCAAGATTACAATGGAGCAGCTCCTTCTGGAGAAGATGATTACGAACCGGAATTATAAGGGCGGTATCGAGGTCGTGCGGCGGATTAACAGCGAGGTGAACCGGCTGCGGGTGCGCAAGCAGGAGGTATTAAAGATTCTCAGCCTGAATGTGTTCGAGGGCGTGAAGGCGCTGGAGGATTTTCAGCAGACCGGTATGCGGTGGTTTGAGGAGGAGCAGAGCACCTTCCTGCGGAACAAGGAGCTGATTGAACGGGCGCTTGAGAAGGCGCGCGAGGCGGGGCACGGAGAGGATGAGGAGCGGCTCGCGCACAGAGCCGGAGAAAGCGGCAGCTCCGGAAGGGTAGGCGGTGCACAGGCGTCCGGCGGCCTCGGAACGGCAGGCAATACATCGGAGTCCCGCAGCTTGGAACCGTCAGGCAGTCCACAGGTGTCCGGCGATTCGAAATATCTGGCGGTATTCCGGGATATATACCAGCTTGAGACAGAGCTGAAGCGTGCCATGACGAATCACAGCCGGCTGCTGGCGGACTGCATGGAGCTGTCGAAGCAGGCGGACGAACGGATTCGCGGGTATAAGTTCTCAAGACTTCGCAGCGTGTTCGACTTCCAGGACTATCTTGCGAAGATGATGGAACTGGATAATACCGATCTGCTGGCGGACGCGGTACTTCCGATGGCGGCGCCCGCGATTAAGAAGCGGCTGGCGTTCGGAAATCTGGCGGATCTGCTTTCCTATCCGGAGGAACGGGAGGAGGAACCGGAGAAGGAAGAGGAGAAGCAGGAAGTGATGTACCGGTTCGACGATGAGATTGAGGAAGAGCGAATCGGAGAGAATTATCAGGCGATTGTAAAGACGCTCCTGGATACACTTTTAACGAGGGAGCGGTTTGATCTGGTCACTTTTAATAAGATTCTGGAATTAAAGTATTTTGATGATATCTTCCGCAACAGTGATTATTACTCGTTCCTGGTACATATCTGCCAGAAGAGGGAGTACGATCTCGAGAAGGTAAGGGAGAAACAGGATACCTTCCTGGAGGACAGTATTGTGAGGCTGCTGGCGGAGAGCGGCGGACGGTACCGGGGGCTGCGTTTCCGGGTGGATATGACGGAACCGGTGACGGCTGCGGAAGTGAGTGATTTGGCAGGCGGGGCGAACAGTCCGGACTGGGACAATGCTCGGGAAGAGTCTCTGATTCGGCACAAGATTGCGGGAGCGGAGCGGGATTCGGAGTTCATAACATCGAATCTGTATTTTACAAGGCTGGTGTAAGGAGAAGAACAGTGGATACAAGAAATCTGGAAAAAGCGGTCGAGATATTCGGCGCGCTGATGAACGGGGAAGAGATTAACCGGGAGGCCGGGAAGAACACAGCGCTTTATGATGCGTATAATACGAGCAGCGAGGTGGCCGATATTCTGGACGTGATGCTGAAGAAGCTGAATCTGCGGCTGTATGAGCATAACTATGGCCTGTTCGTGACGCCGGGAGCACATAATCGGGTCTTTGGGTTTACGAACGAAGAACTGAAGCGGGTGATGGGGCTTCGATTGAACAAGGAATTGTTCCTGTGCTATTTTATCATATATAATATCGTACTGTATTTTTATAAGGACACGGCGGCTTACACGTATGCGGAGTATATTCGTATTTCGGATGCCGCAGATTCGGTCAGCGGGAATCTGGGGCAGATTATGAGCGGACTGCAGGTATATACGAGGAATGAGCTGGAGGAGAACAGCTTTCAGACGCTGGCGCTTTTGTGGGACGAGCTCCCGGCGGTGATCAATGAGGATACCGGGGAGATTCGCGCGGGGCGCGGTTCGAAGGCCGGTTATGTGAAGCTGATATTTAATTTCCTGATTGCGCAGGGATTATTCGCAGAAGTGGAGGAACGATATTATCCGACGGAACGTTTCCACGCGGTGGTACGCAATTATTACGAGGAGGAGCGAGGACGCCTGTACGAAATCCTGCAGGAGTGCAGCGAACAGAAGGGAGGGGCTGACGATGCCGCATATTAACCGAATTCGGGTCAACAATGTCAAATACAATTTCGGCACGCAGATGTACGATGATTTTATGCTCAAGCCCTTCGGCCGGAACATGCTCTACGACCTTGCGAACGGAGGCGGCAAGAGCGTTCTGATGCTCCTGATGCTGCAGACGATTATTCCGAACTGTACGTTGGACGAAAAGCAGCCGGTGGAGAAGTTATTCCGTACGGGCGACGGAAGCCAGACGATTCATTCCCTGATTGAGTGGCGGCTGGATCCGTCCGCGGATCGCGGCGCCTATCGGTTCATGACGGCCGGATTCTGTGCGAGAAAAGCGTCCCAGGAGGGAAAAGAGGGCGAGGAAGCCAAGGATACGGCTTCGATTGAGTATTTTAACTATTGTATTTTCTACAAGGATTATAACGACGCGGATATCCGAAATCTTCCGCTGGTGAAGAACGGGGAGAAGATTACATACAACGGGCTGAGGCGGTACTTAAAGGATCTGGAGAAGAATCCTTCGCTTGAGGTGCGCATCTTTGACCGGAAGGGCGAGTATCAGCGATTTTTGAGCCGGTACGGAATCTACGAAAGCACATGGGAACTGATCCGGGGAATCAATAAGACCGAGGGACATGTCAGAACGTATTTTGAGACGAATTACCGGACGACCAGGAAGGTTGTGGAGGATCTGCTGATTGAGGAAATCATTCAAAAATCCTTCCTGCAAAAGACCGACGGCGCGGACGCGGAGGATTCCATGGCAAAGACTCTGTTGGATATGAAGGATCAGCTAATGGAGCTTTCGAAACGCAGGGAGGAAATGGGGCGGTTCGACAGTCAGGCTGCCTTTTTGAACGGATTTGCGGAGCAGAGCAGGGCGCTGCTTTCCCTGTATGCGGAGAAAGAGGAGCAGGAGACGGAGCTTTTGCGTACCTATGAGGGCGCGAAGTATTATTATGAGAGCCGGCTGCGGGACTGCGAGGAGCGAAAGACGGGCATCGAGGAGCTTGAGAAGGAGTGTTATGAGCTCGAGAGGAAGCTTGCCTGTGCGCGGCTGTGCGGGGATAAGAACCGGGCGGCACAGATGGTGCTTGAGATCGAGCTGCTGGCAGGAGGGCTTGAGACGATACGGAATCGTCAGGCAAGGGAGACGCTTACCTTACAGCAGAAGGAGAGCATGAATGATTACCTCGAGTATCAGGCGGAGAAGATGAAGCGCGACGAGATTGCGGAGGCGATCCGCGCGATGCAGGATAAGAACTCGGATCTGAACGGGGAATTAAAGCTTTTGACCTGGCATATGAAGAAGCGGATGGACGCGAAGAAGGAGCGCCTGGAAAAAGAACTTTCACACTATGAAGCAGAGAAGGATAAAAAGCAGGCACAGGCGGATCAGTATGCGGAGGAGTCCCGTGCGGCAGAACGCAGAGAGGCCGTGCTTGAGAGCCGAATCGCGGACAGACGGGCGGAGCGTAAGGCAAGACTGGAACGGATGGCGGCTTACAAGGTGGACGCCGGTATTCTGCTTGCGGAAGAAGCCCAAAAGACCGGAGAGCAATGGGAGAGAACGCTTGCGCAGTGGAGACAGGAGGAGGCGCAGTTAAAAAAGGATGCGGCAGGAGTGTCGGAAATGGCTGCTGCGAAGAGAGCGCTGCTCGCCGGTGTCCGCGCAAGATGCGGCGAACTGAAGAAGGATCAGCAGGCGGCCGCCGAATATGCGGAGGAATATCAGAAGAAGCGCGGACAGGTGATCAAATATTTACGAATCTATAAAAGGGAGACTTTGCCCGAAGTGCTCGCTGCGATTAAGGAGAAAGAACGCGAGGCCGTGTGCGAGGAGCTTGCGCTTGCCCGGAAGAAGGAGCAATGTGAGGACGAGCTTGCCGGACTTCGGGACGGGAGATGGGTGGTAAAGGACGATACCTTAGAGAAGCTTGCGGAATATATTCATGAGAACTGGAGAGGGCATGCGTGCACCGGCGCGGAGTATCTGGGCGGCTTGTCCGGGGAACAGCAGAAGAGATTGCTTGCAAAATACCCGTATCTGCCGTTCTCGCTGATAGCGGGCGAGGAGTATGAACGGCTGGCACAGGATGAGGAGGTTCGGCGCCTTGCATGGCTGAAGGGCTGCGTTCCGGTGCTGCGAAAAGAGCTTTTGGAGCGGGAGGAGGATATGCTCTGCCGCGGACGAATGTTCCTGCTGTCCGAGGATAAGGCAATGTTCTTAAGTCCGGAGCGGGTGGAGGAAGAGATTGCACGCCTGTCTTCGGAGCTGGTACGGCTGGAGGAGAGCCTTAGAAGAATAGCAGAGCGCAAAGAGGCCTGTGCGGAGGATGCCGGAATGATCCAGGAATTCCTGCTGCGCTGGGAACCGAATTACGAGACCGAGCAGAAGAAAGCGGAGGCCTGCCGGACTGCGCTGGAAGCACTTCAGGCGGAGCTTGCGGCCGGCGAGCGGGAAGAGGAAGCGCTGCGCAGCCAGGAGGAGGTCCTGACGAAGAAGGCGGCTGAACTGACGGAGGCCTGCGCGGAGAAGGAAGCGGCGGCAGCGGCCTGCAGAGCGCTTGCCGCGGAATATGAGGAATATCGTAAGGCAGAGAATCTGCTCTCCGAGGAGGAAGCGGAGTACCGCGCGGCGGCTGCACTGTTAGAAGAGGGAAGAGCGGAGCTTACGGCCTGCAGGGAGCGCGTCAAGGAGCTTACGGCTGTATGCGAAGGCAGAAAAGAATCACTTGCCGCGATGGAACGTGACTGGACAGAGAAATACAGTACGTATTATGAAGAGGGAACCTATAAAGAGATTCGATACACGGACGAAGAGCTGGAAGCAAGGCTGAACGGCAGACGCATGGCCGCGATGCAGGGAAATGCGGAGCTGGAGGATAAGAACCGGCTCGTGAATTCGTATATATCCGCGATGAACCGCTGCCTGCGCTCCATTACGGCACGCGGAATCAGCGTTGCGGATCTGACTGAACGCTTCGAGCGGAACGAGTTGTATGCGACGAAGGAAGAAGAGCTGGAGGAGGCAAGGAAGGGACTGCATGACCTTGCAAAGGAGATTGCTTCCAAGGAAAAGGCGTTAGAGCTTTTACGCGCGGACTGGAACCGTCTCGACGGACGGAATCAGCAGGCGGCGGAGGAGATCCGGCGTGTATATGGCCTTTATGAGGAAATGGATCTGACAAGCGAGGCAGCCGAGGAATTCCTGCAGGCGACGGGAAGTCTGATTGACAGAAAGCGCGCAGAGCTGAATGGAGCAAAGCTTGCGTATGAGACTGCAAAAGAGGCAATCAGAGATTATGAGGATGTCAAGAAGGATATCGAACGGATGTCAAAGAGCGCCGGAATCGAGCTGAAAGGGCGAAAGGAGGGAACCTTCGGCGTTTCCGAGGATTCGGAGGAGCTGGATCTTCGCGAGCATTTCAAGGAGGTTGAGAACCGGTATGATCGCCTGCTAAAGCGTCTCACCAAGGAACAGGAGCGCTTCTACCGCAGCAAGGAGGAGCTGATGGAGGGCTTAAAGGAGCAGTCCGCGCATCCGCTTGCAGAGGAGATTCGAGTCAGTGTAACGATGCCCGCAAATGCGCAGGAGACAACGCGGATGATAACCGGGCTGGCGCAGATTGTGGAATGTCTGAATCTGGAAAAGGGACGGATTGAGAGCGGGACGAAAGAGCTGCAGAGCATGAAGGAGAATTTTGAGAATCAGTGCCTGCAGCGCTGCATGAATATCCGGACGGAGTTGGAGCGTCTGCCGCGTCTGTCGAAGATTATGCTGGACGGCGTCTCCGTGCCGATTATTTCTCTGACGATTCCCTATGTGAAGGAGGAATTCTTCCGGGAGCGAATGGCGGGATATATTGATGAGGTAATTGAAGGAGCGGATAAGGTGGAGGACGAGCGTGATCGGCTGCGGTACATCCGCGCGGCGCTCGCCTGGAAGAAGCTGTTCTCGGTTATCGTGACGGATATGAATGCAATCCGGCTGACACTGTACAAGCGCGAGCGCGTCAAGGAGCAGAGCCGCCATCTGCGCTACGAGGAAGCGGTCGGAAGCACCGGACAATCGCAGGGTATCTATATCCAATTCCTGATTGCCGTGATCAATTACATTGCAAGCATCAATTCGCCGGAGGGTGACACCGCGGAGCTGACCAAGGTGCTCTTTATTGATAATCCGTTCGGCGCGGCAAAGGATGTCTACATCTGGGAACCGATCTTTGAGTTATTAAAGACAAATCGTGTGCAGCTGATTGTACCGGCCCGCGGAACGACGCCGGCGATTACAGGACGGTTCGATGTGAACTACGTGCTGGGACAGAAGCTTGTGGATGGCCGCCAGCTGACCGTTGTGACCGATTATGTCAGCAGAGTGGATACAAAGGAGCTGGAATATGTGCCGCTTCGATATGAGCAGGCAAGTTTTGACATTTTTTGATAAAACCCTTGTACCTGTATGAACAGGCGTGTTATACTGTAGGAAAAGGGCGATGACTTGCGCCTGGCGTTTCCGGGGTGCTCAAAGGAGGAAAGCAGATGGAGAAATATAATACAATTGTGAAGATAGAGGAGATCAAGCGTCTTACCGAGAACGGCGAGATTGAACGCGCGGTAAAGGCTGCAGGCTCCATTGAATATGAGCGGCTGAGAACGGTGTCCGATCTCAGTGTTATCGGAGAGGCCTTCATTCGCGGAAAAGAATATGGCAAGGCAAGACGCGTATATGAGAAGATTTATGAGAGGGCGCATTCCAGGCGAGTTGTGATGCAGCTTGTGAATCTGTCCATCAAATTAAAGGATATCGAAGGTGCGGAAGAGTACCTGCAGGACTTTGTGGACATTGCGCCGGATGATTTTTATCGTTACATCTTCCGCTACAGCATTGATAAGCTGCGCGGGGAACCGTATGAGACGTTGATTGATTCGCTGGAACGTCTGAAGAAGAAGGAGTATATTGAGAAATGGGCCTACGAGCTGGCAAAGCTCTATCACAAGGCAGGAATGGATCAGAAGTGTGTGGATGAATGCAGTGATATTATTCTGTGGTTTGGCGAGGGCCAGTATGTAGAGCGGGCAAAAGCACTTCGCTCCTACTATTACGGAGAGCTGGATTTGGGCTGGCTTGAGGAATCGAAGCTGATGGAGACCAGACCGATTCCGCCCCTGAATATTGCACCGCCGAGGGAGCCTGTGCCGGTTGGCAAGCCTGAGAAGGCGGAGCCGAAGCGGGATGAGCGATTCGAAAAGCTGATGACGGGAGGCTATGTAAGCCCGATTGACGGAAAGCGTCTGGAGAAGAGAAAGAGAGCGGATAACGCCGCAGAATCCGTTTCCGAGAGGCAGACGGTGGGCAATCCGGCCGCTGCCGGGGCTTCGGGTCAATCTGAGGAAGAGCCGCTTCCGGTGATTGATACCGAGGAGATATTCGAGGAGCCGCAGACCATCGTGATTCCGGGAGAGCCGATCGACGAGCTCTATGCGGAGGAAGAGAGCTTGCGGGAGGTTCCTGCGGCGGAAGATCTTGCGTCGAACGATCTCGAAGAGAGCGATCTCACAGCGAAAGAGCTTACAGCGAACGATCTCACGGCGGAGGTTCGGGCAGTGGAACAGGAACCGGCGAAAAAGCTTCCGGTTGAGGAGACTGCGAAAGGAACAGAGACCCGAAAGCAGGAGCAGGAAGAGGAACGATTTGTCGGCTGGACTGCGGAAGAGATTATTGCAAAGCTTCTGGAAGAAGAGAACGCGGAGGCAGAGGGAAGAAAGACGACACAGCAAGCGCCTGTCCGGAAGCCGGAGCCGGCAAAGAAGCAGGCTTCGGAAGAATATGAATGGAAAGCTGACGATACGAGTAACGAGAACGCTGCGGACAGAGACTTGGAAGTAAGGTCAGAGATTGCTGTGAATGAAGAGACGATTACGGGCGCAGAGGATGAGCGCCAGCCCGCGATTGTAATTGAGACAGAAGCAGATACAAAAGAGGATATAAAAGAAGAGACCAAAGAAGAGAGAAAAGCCGGAGAAGAGGGCGATGTGATCGCTGCGGCAGAGAACCGGAATGCGGCTGCGGAAGCGGAACCGACAGTGCAGGGCTCAGAGAGCGAGGAACACGTTTCGACATCGCCGGTACAGGCGGGAGAGCCTGTTAAGGCAGCTTCCGTGCAGGTCATGAAACCGACGGCAAGTCCGACTGTTCCGGCGTCCGTGCCGGAGCCGGCAGCCGAGATCACTCCGCAGATGGCGATGCTTCGGGAATCTCTCGAGGATCAGGGACTGAGCTATGAGAGTCTGTTTGGTCTGTATTCCAAGCTTCCGGGAATGGAGAAGCAGCTTGCGGATGTACTGGAGGATACGGTAACGGGAGAAGCGGTACAGTACAATTATCTGATTACAGGAGATAAGGGAACCGGCAAGACTGCGCTTGCGAAGAATCTGTCCAGATATCTGTATAAGACAGGCTGCATTGCAACCGGAAAGATTGCGTTGATAACAGCGGAGAAGCTGAATCACATCAATCTGATTCAGAAGAAGGAGTCTCTGGCGGATTGCTGCCTGATCGTGGAAGGCGCCGCAGGACTGAACACCTCCTCGGCAGCAGGACTTGCTCATGTCATTCGTACCTTCAACGGAAGAATTGCAGTGATTCTGGAAGACACGAAGTTAAATATGGACAGACTGATAAAGGAAAGAGAGCCGTTAATGAGACTGTTCAAGCCGCAGATCGCTCTGAGCGGATATACGCCGGAGAACCTCGCAGACGCTGTGTGCGAGTTCATTACGGAAAAGGATTACCATCTGCGTGCAGGAGCGAAAGAGAAGCTGTTGGAGACGCTTACGAAGCGGCTTGCCGACGGCGGAGAGTGCAACATGGAGACTGCAGCGAAGATCGCGGAAGCAGCTATTGAACGCGCGGAGAGACGCAACGAACAGGAGCTGCTGAAATTTGCGGAGTCGGGCAAGCTCGAGCAGGTGGATCTGGAAGGAATTGCGGCTGAAGATTTTCAATAGGAATGAAAGGTTCTGCGAAAGCAAGCGGAACGCGAATATCTTTGAAAGCGGAATATAGAAGGAGAAAAGGACAACACTTTGGATAAGCAGGGTGTTGTTCTCCTTATTTCGGTCTGATTTAACGGAGAACAGGCCTTTTAAGGAATGTGTGCAAGGATAAGGAGGAGATCCTACATGGGAAAACAATACTGGAGACCCGGCAATATGCTCTACCCGGTACCGGCCGTTATGGTCAGCTGCGTAAGGCCGGGAGAAAAGCCGAATATTATCACCATCGCCTGGGCCGGAACGGTCTGCTCGTCACCTGCGATGGTATCCATATCCGTAAGGCCGGAGCGGCACTCGTATTCGATTATCAAAGAGACAGGGGAGTTCGTTATCAACCTTGTAACAAAGGATTTGGTGCGTGCGGCGGACTACTGCGGTGTAAAATCGGGCCGTGACACGGACAAATACGCGGACATGCATCTGACCGCGCTGCCCTCGCAGCATATCGGCGCGCCCGGAATCATGGAAAGTCCGGTGAATCTGGAATGTAAGGTAAAGCAGATAATACCGCTTGGCAGTCATGATATGTTTGTCGCGGAAGTGGTAGGAGTTACGGTGGAAGATTCCTGGATGGATGAGAAGGGAAAGTTCAATTTGAATAAAACAGGCTTGACAGCTTACTCACATGGGGAGTATTTTGAATTGGGAAAGCAGATAGGCACCTTTGGGTATTCGGTGAAGAAAGGACAAAGACATGAAAAGTACAGACAGAAGACATAAGAACATTGTATTAATCGGAATGCCGGGGGCCGGAAAAAGCACCATCGGCGTCATTTTAGCCAAGGTTATGGGATATCGGTTCGTGGATTCCGATCTTGTGATTCAGGAGGAGGAACACAGACTCCTGAAGGATATCATCGCAGAAGACGGTGTCGAGGAATTCGTGAAGATCGAGAACCGGATCAATGCATCGCTTGATGTGGATAAAAGTGTAATCGCGACGGGAGGAAGTGTGATCTATGGAGCAGAGGCAATGGAACATCTGCGTGAAATTGGAACGGTTGTGTACATTCGGCTGAGATATGAAGAGATCCGTGCCCGCCTTGGAGATCTCAGCCAGCGCGGTGTCGTACTCCGCGAGGGGCAGACCCTGCTTGATCTGTATAACGAGCGCTGCCCGCTCTACGAGAAATATGCCCATATCGCAGTGGACGGAGATAGGATGCAAATTGTGGAAGTGATGGAAGCAATTAAGCGGAGTCTTTTAGAAATATAACCGGAAGCAACTGCAGGGAACGAAGAAAACCGAAAAGAGAAAAAGCCAGTATTTCCGGATCCCAGTCCACTCATAATGCTGAGAAATCCCGTTTTGAAGGCCTGAATTTGCAGGAAATGCCGGGAAAAAGCATCCGACTGCCACGATTTTGACATGAATTTGCTGATTTTCGGAAAAAACAATTTACAAATCCTGTCTTTATGGTATAATATGCGTACAGGGCGGAGTCAGACCAGTCAAACAGCGCTCTGATAAGCTTGCTTGATCAGAGCGCTGTTTGACTGGTCTGAAGGAGCGAAGCGGCCCTGGGATAATAAGAATACACGGTTAAAACTACTAAAGATTTAGACTAATTTATGTGAATGATTGACAGAAGAGATTGCAGACGGATAAGGGGAAGACGGCTGCAATTTTGCTTATAGATAGAGTTATGGAAAAAGTTAGAGGTGCAATATGGATCAGTATGTAATTAAGGGCGGAAAGCCCCTCGCCGGTGAAGTGTGCATCGGCGGTGCAAAGAACGCTGCGCTTGGAATTCTTGCGGCGGCTATTATGGCAGATGAGATGGTTACGATCGAGAATCTGCCGGATGTACGGGACATTAATGTCCTGCTGCAGGCGATCGAAGGAATTGGGGCGATCGTAGAGAGAGTTGACAGACATACCGTGAAGATCAATGGAGCGAATATTCACTCCGTTAATATAGATTACGATTATATCAGAAGAATCCGCGCATCGTATTATCTGCTCGGTGCGCTGCTTGGCAAATATAAGAACGCGCAGGTTGCGCTTCCGGGCGGCTGTAACATCGGAAGCCGTCCGATCGACCAGCATATCAAGGGATTTGAGGCGCTGGGGGCACAGGTACAGATTCAGCACGGCATGATTCAGGCCGAAGCAAAGGAACTGATCGGAAGCCATATTTATCTGGACTGTGCGAGCGTAGGAGCGACCATTAATATCATGATGGCAGCCTGCCTTGCGGAGGGGCAGACGATTATTGAGAACCCGGCGAAGGAGCCGCACGTCGTTGATGTCGCGAATTTCCTGAACAGCATGGGTGCGAATATCAAGGGCGTTGGTACGGATGTGATCCGTATCAAGGGTGTCAAGAAGCTTCACGGAAGCACCTACTCCATCATCCCGGATCAGATTGAGGCGGGTACCTTTATGCTCGCAGCGGCTGCAACCAGGGGAGACGTGCTGATTAAGAACGTGATTCCGAAGCATCTGGAGGCAATTACGGCAAAGCTCATTGAGATTGGAGCGGAGGTAGAGCAGTTCGATGATGCGCTGCGCGTTGTAGCAACGAAGAGGCTGTATCACACGCATGTAAAGACACTCCCGTATCCCGGATTCCCGACCGATATGCAGCCGCAGATGACGGCGCTGCTTGCGTTCAGCGAGGGAACGAGCATTGTAACGGAGAGCATCTTCGAGAATCGGTTTAAATATGTGGATGAGCTTGCCAGAATGGGCGCTTCCATCAAGGTTGAGGGCAATACGGCAATTATCGACGGCGTATCCAGAATGACAGGCGCGATTGTATCGGCTCCGGACTTAAGAGCCGGCGCGGCTCTGGTTATCGCGGGCCTGGTAGCAGAGGGGATCACCGTAGTAGAGCAGGTGGAATATATTGAGCGCGGATACGAGGAATTTGAGCGCAAGATACGCGACCTGGGTGCTTCAATGGAGAAGATCGACTCGGAAGACGAGAGAGCGTTGATGAAGTTCAAGCTTAAGGTCGGCTAACGAGCGGATCGGATAGAGCTTCGCAGCTTCCGATTGTTACTCTGCGAATCATAGAAAAAGTGGGCTTGTCAACAGGCCCATTTTTTCACGCACTCGATGGCAAAAAATAGGCAGCCGCACGCCAAAGCGCATGACTGCTGTGTAAAATTTATATTTGTTTTATCTCCGCCATTGGTAAAATAAATGACGGAGATTCCGTCTTAAATATGAATAAAGTCAGTGGATGGTTAGTACCGATTTTGTAATACTTGCACTTATTTTTCAAGACATGGAGGGTTAAGCAGGAAATCGTATATATTCACAGTCAAGATACCGTATTCGTCATAATGCGGCGGTACGATGTCTTTCGTGATAACGACTTTATTTTTAATGCGGTTACGTCTGAAAATGTCACGGAAGTATGTTGAGAAAATCCGGAAAAGCCTTTAAAATCAATGGTTTTGCAGGGCGAATGGGGGATTGTTACACCATTTGGGGAAGCACCTTGATGTGACAAAAGAAGGTATGAGAAATGAGAATATCTATTTAGAAAAAGGTAGAATAGTAGAGGAGATTTTGTTATGATATGAATTGGGTAGACGGTGTCTACCCAATTCAGTTTGGAGGGTGTCACATAAAATAATAACAAGTGATTTTTTTGATAGAGTATTAAAGGTTCTTGAAAACGCCAGAAAACAGGCAAACGTAGCATTGAATGCCATAAAATAGTTAAGTTATTCCTTAGCCGTTGTTCTTGCGGATCTGCTCAATGCTTGCAAGAATTGCGCTGCGGAGCTTCTGGTTCGACTCCGGAGTCTTTGCAAACAGCTGACGGAGCAGAGCGATCACATGATCCGTTCCAATCTTGCCAAGTGTCTCAATCGCAGCAAGCTGTACCTCTTCATCTGCGGCGTCAAGCAGAGGAGTTACCAGATTGCAGCAATCATCGCTGTTGTCCGCCGCACAGGCCTTGGCAAGCGCCAGGAGCGATTCCTTGTCGCCTGTTAAATACTTCTCGCGGAGCTTTTTCCAGTTACGTTTCTTTACGAGCTTTGCAGCCTTTTCTTCTTTGCTTCCTGAACCAAACATAGTTAAATCCTTCCTTCCTGATTGAACGCTTTCGTGAGTGATAATAAGGTGTAAGAAAGTATAGCACTATGGGAGGAAAAGTCAATTATTTATACGAAAAGATAAGAAAAAGATAATGGATTTTTTATAATTAGGGTGAATAGTTCAATTATGAATTAATCGCGGCTATATTTCGGAAGATATACTGCAACACTGCAGCGAGGCAAGGTTACGGAAAAAATCAAAAATATTATTGCTGTTACAAAAATCTTTAATTTTTCGCAGGAAT
>JAGAPO010000103.1 GCA_017623215.1 Lachnospiraceae bacterium
ACAGCAGGGTGTGCTGTTGCCGGGATCCAGTATATCATAAATCGAATGTCAAGGTCAGGTAGTATTCTCTGCGAGAATCTCCACCTTACCCTTGACATTCCGTTAAAGGTGAAGTGTAACCAATCATTGACACCTCAACAGGGATTATACAAAATAAAGGCGAATTTCCTTGACTTGCCGGAGGATTTCATTTATAATTAATTAGTTCCAGGTAGTTTTACTACGGAGATAAGAATGAAAGAGTGATCAATATGGTAAAGAGTATGACAGGCTTCGGCCGTTATGAGGCGGATGAGGAAGGCCGCAAGATCATCGTGGAGATGAAGGCGGTGAATCACAGATACTGTGATATTTCCGTTAAGATGCCAAAGAAACTTGGAATTTTCGAGGCTGGTATCCGGAATGTACTTAAGCAGTATATCAGCCGCGGAAAAGTAGATGTGTTTATTACGTATGAAGATCAGACAGAGGGTAAGAACTGTGTGAGATACAACGAGGACGCGGCAGCGGAATATCTGGAATATCTCAGCCGTATGTCCGAGAAGTTCGGAATCCGCAACGATGTGACGGCGGTGAGCCTTGCAAGATTTCCGGAGGTATTGGCAGCGGAAGAGCAGGAGGTAGACGAGAGTGCGATCTGGTCGCTGCTTGAGGCCGCTGTGAAAGGAGCCGCGGAGCATTTTGTGGAGACCCGTATTGCGGAGGGAAGCCGCTTAAAGGAGGATCTGTGCGATAAGCTCGAGGGAATGAAGCGCATGGTTGAGTTCATTGAGACGCGCGAGCCCCAGATTGTGGCCGAATACCGTCAGAGACTGATGGACAAGGTGGCAGAGCTTCTCGGCGATGTGAAGGTGGACGAGAGCGTTCTTGCGACAGAGATTACGATATTTGCGGATAAGATATGCGTGGATGAAGAGACCGTCCGGTTAAAGAGTCACATTCAGAATATGAAGGAGACGCTGGAAGAGGGCGCGAATGCCGGAAGAAAGCTTGATTTTATCGCGCAGGAGATGAACCGCGAGGCGAATACGATTCTTTCGAAGGCGAACGATCTGGAGGTTACGAATGTCGCAATCGACTTAAAGACCGAGATAGAGAAGCTCCGCGAGCAGATCCAGAATATAGAATAGGAGCCGCTTATGGAGGGAAGGCTTGTGAATATCGGGTTCGGCAACATGGCTAACGCTTCCAGAATTCTGGCGGCCGTCAGGCCCGACGCGGCGCCGATTAAGCGTATGGTGCAGAGCGCGAAGGACGCCGGACAGTGTGTTGACGCAACCTGCGGACGAAAGTGCAAGTCCGTGCTTGTCATGGACAATGGCCATCTGGTGCTCTCGGCTCTTTTGCCGGAGACGATTCTTGGCCGAATGAATCAGGAGATTGATAACCGAAAGGAGATATAATTATGATACATCCGTCTTATACAGAGATTATGAAGGTAGTGAACAGTGAGGTAGAGCCCGGAGATGAGCCGGTTGTAAACAGCCGTTATTCCATCGTGCTCGCAACCGCGAAGAGAGCAAGACAGCTGATCGACGGAGCGGAGCCGCTCTGCGAGGGACCCTGCAACAAGCCGTTATCCACTGCGGTAGAGGAAGTATACGAGGGTAAGGTTAAGATCGTCGGAGACGAGGAAGAAGCGGCGAGAGAGGAAGCGGAGAAGATCGAGAACGCGGTCAAGGAAGCTTCCATGTCCGATATGGTTCTGGCGGATGAGGCCGCTCAGGACGAGGAATAAGAAGGTTCAGGGCCGGATTTCACCTGATTGGAAAGCGGGGGATATCCGGCCCGTTTTCGAATAAAGAAATGGAAGTACGCAGGATACCGTCCGAACGATGGGTTTGGACGAGAGGAAAGGATTTGCCTGGATGGAAGAATGGAATAAAGAAGAGCAGAGGCAGGAAGGAATAGAGCCGGAGAACGCAGAGAAGAAAGCGAAAACAGGGGGGATTCTGAAAGAGCTGGCGATATATGCGCTTCTTATTATTTTGTGTGTAAAAATTATTCCTACATATGTAATGCAGCGAACAATCGTGGATGGCCCATCCATGGAGAATACACTGCACGACGGAGAGAGTCTGCTGGTAGAAAAGATAAGCTGGCATTTCGGATGGATTGACCGGTTTGATATTATTGTATTTTATCCGTATGGACGGAACGTGGAGAACGAATACTATGTAAAAAGAGTAATCGGGCTTCCGGGCGAGACGGTTCAGATTATCGGAGAAGAGATCTATATTAACGGCGAGCTTCTAAAAGAGGATTACGGTAAGGAACCGATTACAAATCCGGGGCGCGCGGCGGAGCCGATTACGCTTGGGGAAGACGAGTATTTTGTGCTGGGTGATAACCGGGAGGTAAGTCTTGACAGCCGTTATACGCAGGTCGGTAATGTAAAGCGAGAGAATATCGGCGGAAAGGCAATTCTTCGAATCTGGCCTTTGAATCAGTTCGGAATTCCGGATTAAGTTCTGCTGTTCGCACAATAATATGGAAATAATTGGAAAGTATCCGCTTGCGGCTTTTCAGCCGGATAGCGGATATTTTTATGAGAGGATATCTCAAGGATAGTTAATAATGGAAGGAATAGTTCTGCATTTTTTCGCCATACTGATCCTGTGGCCGACAAATCGGCCGGAACGATTGAAACACACATGCCTGAGACCTTGGCTGTGAGCGGCAGAAAACTTTGGGGTTTACGACGGAGCCCATCCGAAGCAAACAGCAATTAGGCAGGCAAAGCTGCCGACAGCTGTGCGGAGTGTGAATACCGCAAAAAGCCGTAAGGATCAGGCAGGAATGGAGGTCATGTATGGTTGAGAACATTACAGAGATGGAGCTTCAGAACTTAAGACATCTGATCCTTTTTTCTGCGACAGACGCAGAGAAGTACACTGCTTATGCGGAGGCTGCAACCGATCCTTATATCAAGCAGTTCTTTCAGAAGTCGGCCCAGTGCGCGGCTCAGAATAAGCAGACCTTTATGCAGTTTTTAAAGTAACCGGAAGAAAATGACAGTCCGGATTGGCGGACGGTATCCATGGTATGGGCAGAAACGGAGGGATTCTTTATGATGCAGGAAAAAGTGATGGTAGCGGACGCGCTGAATGCAATTAACGCAGGATTAAAGAGCTATGCGGATATGATTTCGCAGACAGAGCATCAGCAGTTAAGACAGACGCTTCAGAAGCTCCGCAATGAGACGGAGACTTCTCAGTATGAGCTGTTTACACTTGCCAAGAGCAAGAACTACTACGAGCCTGCGCAGAGCGCGAGCGCGGAGGATATTCAGAAGGTAAAATCGGCAATCTGCTAATAAAATAAGTGCCGAAGAACAAAAAGAGTCCGCACCGGTTCTTAGATGACCAGGCAGCGGACTCTTTTTGTCCCGGCGGCCATGGCGGATTTCAGCTTTACAGGTCTCCGGAAAGTATTCTGACAATCCGTGCGTCTGGAACAGTCAAAATATAAGAAAAATACAGGGGAGAAGGAGGGAAAACTGTAAATTAAATATAAAATAAAAAATTACACTTGAAATCTGGGCGTAAACCTTGTAAAATAAAGAAGGATTGGCAAGACTGTGGATCGTAAGATTGACAAAAAATTGACAATCCAGACACGTTTAATAACTGCCTATGAAGAAGGAAGTCCCATATTCGGACAAGCTCCCTTCCGGGTGGCGGTCATTATAAAACAAATTCATTTAGGAGGATTTAAAATCATGGCAGTAAAAGTAGCAATCAATGGTTTTGGACGTATCGGTCGTCTTGCATTCAGACAGATGTTCGGAGCAGAGGGATATGAGGTCGTTGCAATCAACGATTTAACAAGCCCCAAGATGTTAGCTCACCTTTTAAAATATGACTCTGCACAGGGCAGATACGCTAAGGCTGACACTGTAGAAGCGAAGGAGTCTTCTATCGTTGTTGATGGCAAGGAGATCACCATTTATGCAGAGAAGGACGCTAAGGACCTTCCTTGGGGTGAGATCGGCGTAGACGTAGTTCTGGAGTGCACAGGTTTCTATACATCCAAGGCTAAGGCACAGGCTCATATCGATGCCGGCGCTAAGAAGGTTGTTATTTCCGCTCCTGCAGGAAATGACCTTCCTACCATCGTATACAGCGTTAATGAGAAGACCTTAAAGGCTGACGATACCATCATTTCCGCAGCTTCCTGCACTACGAACTGCCTTGCTCCGATGGCTGACACTCTGAACAAGCTTGCTCCCATCGAAAAAGGCTTCATGACAACAATTCACGCTTTCACAGGCGATCAGATGGTTCTCGATGGACCTCACAGAAAGGGCGATTTAAGAAGAGCTCGTGCAGCAGCTGTTAATATCGTTCCTAACTCCACTGGCGCAGCTAAGGCTATCGGTCTTGTTATCCCTGAGCTGGCTGGCAAGCTGGATGGTTCCGCTCAGCGTGTTCCGGTTCCGACTGGTTCCACAACTGAGTTAGTTGCTGTTGTTAATAAGGAAGTTACCGTTGCTGACGTTAACGCAGCTATGAAGGCAGCTGCAAGCGCATCCTTCGGTTACACTGAGGAAGAGCTTGTATCCTCCGATATCATCGGTATCACCTACGGTTCCTTATTCGATGCAACTCAGACCAAGGTTACTCCTCTGGAGAACGGCAAGACCTTAGTTAAGGTTGTATCCTGGTACGACAACGAGAATTCTTACACCAGCCAGATGGTAAGAACAATCAAGTATTTCGCAGAGTTAGCATAAGCATAAGCTTAATAATTCTTGATCCATGGTGGGTCCGGTCTGTAGGGGCCGGACCCATTTTTCAGATGCTGTCAGATTGATGATCCGCATAAAATATACATGATTGAAAGGAGCACTACCCATGTTAAATAAGAAGTCTGTTGATGATATCAACGTTAAGGGCAAGAGAGTGTTAGTTAGATGTGATTTCAACGTTCCGCTTCAGGATGGCAAGATTACAGACGAGAATCGTCTGGTTGCAGCTCTGCCTACCATCAAGAAGCTGGTTAATGACGGCGGCAAGGTAATCCTTTGCTCCCATTTAGGCAAGCCGAAGGGAGAGCCGAAGCCGGAATTATCCTTAGCTCCGGTTGCAGCACGTCTGACTGAGCTGTTAGGACAGCCCGTTACCTTCGCAGCTGACGCCGAGGTTGTAGGACCGAATGCAAAGGCAGCGGTTGAAGCAATGAACGACGGCGATATCATTCTCCTTGAGAATACCCGTTACAGAGCAGAAGAGACAAAGAACGGAGAAGCCTTCTCCAAGGATTTAGCTTCCATCTGCGACGTATTTGTAAATGATGCGTTCGGTACCGCTCACAGAGCACACTGCTCCAACGTAGGCGTTACTCAGTTCGTAGATACTTCCGTAGTTGGTTACCTGATGCAGAAGGAGATCGATTTCCTTGGCAATGCGGTGAACAATCCGGTAAGACCGTTCGTAGCAATTCTTGGCGGTTCCAAGGTATCCTCCAAGATTTCCGTTATCAACAACCTGCTGGATAAGGTTGACACCTTAATCATCGGCGGCGGCATGGCTTATACCTTTATGAAGGCTATGGGCGAAGAGGTTGGTAAGTCTCTGCTTGAGGCTGACTACATCGACTACGCAAAAGAGATGATGGCAAAGGCTGAGGCAAAGGGCGTTAAGCTCTTAATCCCGGTTGATACCGTTGTTGCAAAGGAATTCTCCAACGATGTTCCGTTCCACACCGTAGGCCGCGGCGAGATCGCAGCAGATGAGGAAGGTCTGGATATCGGTGAGAAGACCCGTGAGCTGTACGCAGAGGCAATCAAGGGCGCAAAGACCGTTGTATGGAACGGACCGATGGGCGTATTCGAGATGTCCAATTTCGCAGCCGGTACGATTGCAATCGCAAAGGCATTAGCTGAGCTTGAGGATGCTACCACCATCATCGGCGGCGGTGATTCCGCAGCAGCTGTTAATATCCTTGGCTTCGGTGACAAGATGACTCACATCTCCACAGGCGGCGGCGCTTCCCTTGAGTTCTTAGAGGGTAAGGAGCTTCCCGGTGTAGCAGCAGCGAACGATAAGTAAGAAAGGACAAGCAATCATGCGTAAGAAGATTATCGCAGGCAACTGGAAGATGAACAAGACTCCCAGTGAGGCCGTTAAGTTAATTGAAGAGTTAAAGCCCTTAGTGGCAAATGACGACGTTGATGTTGTATTCTGCGTACCGGCTATCGACCTGGTACCGGCTGTTGAGGCTGTAAAGGGAACCAACATTCAGATCGGTGCTGAGAATATGTACTATCAGGAGAGCGGTGCTTACACCGGCGAGATTGCTCCGAACATGCTCACCGATATCGGCGTTAAGTATGTTATCATCGGACATTCCGAGAGAAGAGAGTATTTCGCAGAGACCGATGAGACCGTGAACAAGAAGGTCTTAAAGGCATTTGAGCACGGAATCACTCCTATCATCTGCTGCGGTGAGTCTCTGACTCAGAGAGAGCAGGGCATCACAATTGACTGGATTCGCCAGCAGATCAAGATTGCGTTCCTGAACGTAACTGCGGATCAGGCAAAGGAAGCCGTTATCGCTTACGAGCCTATCTGGGCGATCGGAACCGGCAAGGTTGCAACCTCTGCGCAGGCTGAGGAAGTATGTGCGGCCATCCGCGCATGCATCGGCGAGATCTACGACGAGGCAACTGCAGAAGCAATCCGCATTCAGTACGGCGGAAGCGTATCCGCATCCAGCGCTCCCGAGTTATTTGCAATGCCTGACATCGACGGCGGCCTGGTAGGCGGCGCAAGCTTAAAGCCCGATTTCGGCAAGATTGTAAATTACAACAAATAAGAGATTTGGTTATCTTGGATGGGGCGAACAACTCCATCCAAGATTTTTGCGTATAACCGGGATTCCCGTGGATGCGCAAGAAGGACAGCAGATTAGTGTCTGATAAACCGGGGCCATTGGCTGCCGGCAGAATGGAGAATCGTGTGAGGAATTGCGCGGCTGCGCGATTTCTGGAACAAAAGGCGTTCTCGGAATGGAGATTATTATGAGCAAGAAACCCACAGTATTGATGATTTTAGACGGCTATGGTCTGAATGAAAAGGCAGAGGGCAATGCGATTAAAGAGGCGAAGACCCCTGTTATGGATCAGTTAATGGCTAAGTACCCTTTTGTGAAGGGCTACGCATCCGGTATGGCAGTAGGACTTCCGGACGGCCAGATGGGCAATTCTGAGGTAGGACATCTGAATATGGGCGCTGGCCGCATCGTATATCAGGAGCTTACCAGAATTACCAAGGAGATTAATGACGGAGATTTCTTCAAGAATCCCGTACTTCTTACCGCAGTTGAGAACTGCAAAAAGAACAACAGCGCGCTGCATCTGTACGGTCTGTTATCCGACGGCGGCGTACACAGCCACAATACCCACCTGTACGGTCTGCTAAAGCTTGCAAAGCAGAACGGTCTGGACAAGGTATATGTACACGCGTTCCTGGATGGAAGAGATACCGCTCCGACCTCCGGCAAGGGATTTATGGAAGAGCTGGAAGCCAAGATGGCTGAGATCGGCGTTGGCCGCATCGCATCGGTAAGCGGCCGCTACTATGTCATGGACCGTGACAATCGCTGGGACAGAGTTGAGAAGGCATATGCCGCGCTCGTATACGGCGAGGGTGTTCAGACGGATAACGCGATTAAGGCAGTTGCAGAGTCCTACGCACAGGACGTTACCGACGAGTTCGTTGTACCGACCGTAGTTGTAGAGGACGGCAAGGCAATCGGGACCATTAAGGAGAACGATTCCGTTATCTTCTTTAACTTCCGCCCTGACCGCGCAAGAGAGATCACCAGAGCGTTCTGCTGTGATGATTTCACCGGATTTGAGAGACGCTTCGGCAGATTTCCTCTGACCTATGTATGCTTCTCGAACTACGATACCACCATCCCGAACAAGCTGGTCGCATTCGAGAAGGTTCACTTGAATAATACCTTCGGCGAGTACCTTGCAGCCCATAAGATGACCCAGGCAAGAATCGCTGAGACGGAGAAATACGCTCACGTAACCTTCTTCTTCAACGGCGGCGTGGAGCAGCCGAACGAAGGAGAGGACAGAATCCTGGTTCCGTCTCCGAAGGTTGCAACCTACGACCTGCAGCCCGAGATGAGCGCATACAAGGTTGCGGATAAGCTAATAGAGGCAATTACCGCTGACAAGTACGATGTTATCATTGTGAACTTTGCGAATCCCGACATGGTCGGTCACACAGGCGTGGAAGCCGCAGCAATCAAGGCAATCGAGACCGTGGACGAGTGCGTCGGCAAGGCGGTAGACGCCCTTCTGTCCGTAGGCGGCCAGATGTTCATCTGTGCAGACCACGGGAACGCAGAGCAGCTGATCGATTACGAGACCCGTGATCCCTTCACCGCTCACACCACGAATCCGGTACCGTTCATTCTTGTGAACTACGATGAGAACTATACCTTAAGAGAAGGCGGATGCCTCGCAGACATTGTACCGACCATGATCGAGATGATGGGCATGGAACAGCCTGCAGAGATGACCGGTAAGTCGCTTTTAATTAAAAAATAATCAATCAGAGCCAACTATCCCGATAGGGAATGACGGAGAACGCCCCGAATATACGCCGGAACACGGCGCAGGTTCGGGGCGTTTTGTCTGACCGCAAACAACGGGCGAATTGCCTTGCGGTTCCCGGACTCCCGGAAGGAAAGCATCGGATATAGAAAAACAAACATGCTTTATTCTGCTTTACGTTAAAATACAGATTTGCTATACTATAAGATGATATAGAATCCGATTATATCGAAAGGAAGGGGCCTGAATGAAAGAACGACAGGACGCAATTGCATATTGTCTGACGCTGCCGGAGGTCTATGAGGATTATCCGTTTCATGATCCGAACTGGTGCGTAATCCGACATCGAGAAAATAAGAAAGTATTTGCGTGGATCTTTGAGCGGGAAGGTCATATCTGGATCAATGTAAAATGCGATCCGGAGTGGCGGGAGGTCTGGAGAAGCACGTATGCGTCTGTGCAGCCTGCGTATCATCTCAATAAGACCTGGTGGAATTCGATCATTCTGGACGGCAGTATTCCGGAGGAGGAGATCCGTCGGATGATTTGGGAAAGCTATGACCTGACGATTACCGAACGGGAAAAGGGAGGAAAGAAAAAGCAATGAACTGGTATACAATCAAAGAATTTGCGCAAAGAAAGCCAATTACTATCTACCATAAAGAGATGGAGCCATATCCGGATGCCAGAAAGGAAGAGGAATTCAAGAACGTACATGTTCTGGTGAGAAAAGAATTCGACTGGAAGAAGAGCACGGCCGGAGCGGACGCGGAGCGTCTGATTCTTCGCATAACAGCTGATGATTATTACAAGCTTTACATAAACGGCTCTTTCGTCTGCATGGGACCTGCGCCCGGCTATCCGGAGCAGTATTTCTACAATGAGGTTGATATTACCGATTATATAATAGAAGGAACGAATACAATCGGAGTTCATCTGTACTATCAGGGACTGATTAACCGCGTATTTGTAAGCGGGGATGCGAGAATGGGGCTGGCTGCTGAATTTGTTCGGAACGGCTGCGTGATTGCAGCCTGCGATGAGACGTGGAAATACAAGCGTGTATACGCATATTCCGGGACTACGTTTGGATATGATACGCAGTTCGTCGAGAATTTTGATGAGCGGCTGTATCCGATAGGCTGGGAGAAGACCGGGTATGAGGATTCGGACTGGGAGAATCTAAAGGCCTACGAATATGCAAGCTACAACCTGTCGCTTTTGCCTTCTAAGATGCTTTCCGTCTATCCAAAGAAGCCGGAGCGGATCGTGGAGAAAGCGAAGAACCACTATTTCCTGGATTTTGGCGAGGAGATTGTCGGAACCCTGCGCGTTCGGGCGTCGGGGAAGGAAGGGGACAAGGTTATCCTTCGATTCGGAGAAGAGACGGTGGACGGAGACGAGCTGAGCGTTCGTTACCAGATGCGCTGCTTTTGTCAGTATGAGGATATCTGGACGCTTGCCGGCGGTGAGAGCGTATTAGACCAGTACGATTATAAGGGCTTTCGTTATGCGGAGGTGCTTGCCGATCCGGGGGTGAAGCTCGGATTAATCGAGGCAGTGGTGCGGCATTATCCGATAGAGGATGCGGCCTGCACCGTGACCTGCTCGGATGAGAGGCTGGAACAGGTATTCCGGATCTGCAAGAACGGTGTCAAATACGGAACACAGGAGGGGTATCTTGACTGCCCGACCAGAGAGAAGGGCCAGTACCTGGGCGACGGTGTGATTACCGCGCATTCTCAGGCGGTTCTGACCGGAAGCACGGAGCTGCTGGAAAAGGCCTTAAGTCAGTACAAGGCTTCGGGCATGATTGATAAAGGCCTGATGACCGTTGTACCGGGCGGACTGATGCAGGAGATTGCAGATTTCTCTCTGCTCTTTCCGGAACTGGTACTTACGGGGTATCGCCTGAGCGGAAAGAAAGAGCTTCTAAAAGAATACGCGCCGGTTGTCAAGGATGTTCTGGATTGGTTTTCTGATTATGAGCGCGAGGACGGGCTGATCGGCGGTGTGAAGCCGAAATGGAACCTGGTCGACTGGCCGTCCACGCTCCGGGACAACTATGACTTCCCGCTTCCCAAGCCGGTTGGAGAAGGGGTACACTGTCAGCTGAACGCGCTGTATCTTGGCGCGATGAAAGCCTATCTGGAGATTGGACGTCTGCTCGGGGCGGAGCAGTCGAAAGGGAAGCAGACCGAATTAAGGGGGAGAGGCAGCGAAGATATGTGCGGAAAGAATCGGAAGAACGCGGCTGTCTCTTCGGATACGGCTTCGGCAGAGGCAGGCTTCCGATCAATCGCCGATAAATTTGAGAAAGCATACGCGGCTTTCAGAAAAGCGTTCTACCGTCCGGAACAAAAGCTCTTTGCGGATTCTGAGACAACGAACCACTGCGCGATGCATTCGAACCTCTATCCGATGTATTTCGGACTGCTTCCGGAAGAGGCAGCCGGATCTGTGAGAGATCTTATTATGGAAAAAGGCCTGAACTGCGGCGTTATGACCTCCTTCTATGTATTGAAGGGACTTGCCCGCTACGGCTATCACAAAGAAGTATACGAGCTTCTCGTAAATGAGACCGAGCACGGCTGGATCAATATGGTTCGTGACGGCGGCACCACCTGTATGGAAGCGTGGGGAAAGATGCAGAAGGACAACACCAGTCTCTGCCATCCGTGGGCAAGTGCACCGATATCGGTTATCGTCGAGGACATTGCGGGCTTCCAGCCGGATCCGGAAGCAAAGGAAGGATACCGCTTCGAGCCGCATATACCGGAAGGTGTGGAGCTTGCCGTTCAGCTGCAGTTCCATGGAACCACTTATCTTGCAAAGAACGGTCAGCTGACCGCGGTAACGAATGGCCAATGACTAAGCGTTACCGGAATAAGAGAGATTGCGCTGTTTGGCGGTTTCCTTTTGCAGAAAAGCGGAGTCTTGCGGGATAAGAATGCGGCATTTTCACAATTTTATGCTTGTATTTTTAGCTGATATATGGTATACTCTACTACATGTGTGAGTATACCATATGCCATGGAGGCTGTAGGAGGTGTGATGATGGCAGTATTAAGAGTGATCGTAACGATTTTATACGTTCTTATTTGTGTAGCATTAGTAGTAATCGTTTTGATGCAGGAAGGAAAGTCCGCTGGACTGTCCGGTGCGATTAGCGGCGCTGCAGATACTTATTGGGGTAAGAATAAGGGACGTTCGATGGAAGGTACTTTAGTCAAGCTGACGAAGGTGCTTGCAGCGTTGTTTATTGTTATTTCCGTTATCCTGAATCTGAACTGGGGCTTCTAAGAGCTCCGGACGTAAAACACTCTGCTTCCCGCAGGGTGTTTTTTGATCGGTGCGATCAGCGGGAATACAGCCGGAAAGCGGAATTCTTTGAATGGAATAGGATATACTATAAAGACGGACAACAGGCCGTCTTTGGCGGCAGATGACAGGGGAAGATGGAAGAAGGCAATCCATTTCCGTCCCCAATAGATACTGACGCGCAGAATTTACGCTGATTCAGGGGAGATTCGAGCGGCAGAATGAGAGGAATTATGAACGAAGAGATTAAAAAGCAAAGAAAAGAGATGATACTGGCGTTCCTGTCCGACAAGAGCTACAAGCCGATGCGCCGCAAGGACATGGCGGGCTTCTTTCAGGTTCCGAGAAGCGAGAAGGAAGAATTCCAGGCGCTTCTGGATGAACTTTGTTCGGAGGGACGCGTTACCATGAACGCGAAGGGCTGCTACCTGCTTCCGGGGGCAGATATTTTGACCGGAACCTTTTTGGGAACCTCGAAGGGGTTCGGATTTGTAGAACTCGGGGAAGGAGAAGAGGATATCTTTATCCCGCCGGAAGAGACAAAAGGCGCGTTCCACGGAGACCGGGTGCAGGTTGTGATCACCGGAAATGATGACGGCGGCCGCAGAGAAGGCCGTGAAAGACGCGAAGGAAGAGTCACTGCAATACTGGAGCGGGGAATGAAAGAGATTGTCGGCGTCTTCGATCCGGGCAAAGGCGCCGCGAAGGGTGGAAGAGGCTTCGGATACGTCATTCCGGACAACCAGAGATTCTCCTGCGACGTCTACATTCCGAAGGACAAGACGATGGGCGCTGTGCGAGGCCACAAGGTGGTTGCAAGGCTTACCGGCTATGGAAGCGAGACAAAGAGTCCGGAGGGAGAGATTGTCCGTATTCTCGGTCATATCAACGACCCGGGCGTGGATATTCTTTCCACCATTGCGGCCTACGACCTTCCGGAAGAATTCCCGCAGGAGGTGCTTGCGGCCGCAGCGAAAGCGCCGGGGGAGGTAAGCGAAGAAGAATGGAAAGGCAGAATGGATCTGCGCGCCTGGCAGACCGTCACAATCGACGGCGAGGATGCAAAGGATCTGGACGATGCAATCACAATCACAGAAGACAACGGAATCTACACGCTCGGTGTGCACATCGCGGACGTAACGCATTATGTAAAAGAAGGGGAGCCGCTCGATCGAGAAGCGCTTTCCCGAGGAACCAGCGTCTACCTGGTAGACCGCGTAATTCCGATGCTGCCGCACCGCCTCTCGAACGGAATCTGTTCCCTGAACGAGGGCTGCGACAGACTTGCGCTGTCCTGCATCATGGAAGTGGACGGCAAGGGAACGGTACTTTCCCATCGAATCGAAGAGACCGTCATTAACGTAGACCGCAGAATGAGCTACACCTCCGTGAAAAAAATTCTGGAAGACCACGACGAGGAAGAATCAGGCAAATATGAAGAGCTCCTTCCGATGTTCGGGCGAATGGCGGAGCTGAGTCAGATATTGCGGGCAAAGCGAAGACAGCGCGGCTCCCTTGACTTTGATTTCCCGGAGAGTAAGATTATTCTGGATCAGAACGGAAGACCCACGGACATCCGCCCCTACGAGAGGAACACCGCAACCAGACTCATCGAGGACTTCATGCTCCTTGCCAATGAAACTGTCGCGGAGGACTTCTTCTGGCAGGAGATTCCGTTCGTCTACCGCACCCACGACGTTCCGGATTCCGAGAAGATACAGCAGCTCGGCATCTTCATCCACAACTTCGGCTACAGCATCAAGCCGGGAAAAGGCGAGATTCATCCAAAGGAGATCCAAAAGCTGCTCGATAAGATCGAGGGGAGCGACGAGGAAGCCATGATATCCCGTGTAACTCTGCGTTCTATGAAACGAGCAAGATACACGGTTGACTGCACCGGACATTTCGGATTATCCGCAAAATATTACTGTCATTTTACGTCTCCCATCCGGCGTTATCCGGATCTGCAGATACACCGAATCATCAAAGAGAACCTGCACGGAGGGCTGACGGAGGAGAGAAGAGAGCATTACAGCGAAATACTTCCCGAAGTATCCGCTCATTCCAGCAAGATGGAGCGCCGGGCGGACGAAGCGGAACGCGAGGTTGAAAAGACGAAGAAAGCCGAATATATGGAGCGATTCATCGGACGGTGCTTTGACGGCGTTATCTCCGGTGTCGCAAGCTGGGGATTCTATGTGGAGCTGCCCAATACAGTGGAGGGAATGGTGCATGTAAGCGAGCTGGACGATGACTACTACGTCTGCCATGCGGACCAGTTCTGCCTGACCGGAACCGACCGGGGACGGACGTATAAGCTCGGACAAAAGATACGCGTACAGGTATTGGATGTGGATAAAGCACTTCGCACTATTGATTTTATCCCCGCGGAGTTGTAAAATAAATGAGAGAAGTCCTTCTAAGGCCAAAGGGAACCTTGCGTCTTAGAAGGATCGGGGCGAAGGGAAACATGGCTGCTTCGCAGCCTTGCCGCTTTGCCGCAGGCGGAGAATCCCGCAAAGCGGAATTCTTTTTCCATTTTTAGAACGAAGAAATTGTGAGGAATAGGACACATGGCAAAGGAAAGCGTAAAGATTATCGCGAACAACAAGAAAGCCAGATTCGACTATTTTATTGAGGACACCTACGAGGCAGGCATTGTTCTGCACGGTACGGAGGTTAAGTCCATGCGTATGGGCAAGTGCAGCATCAAGGAATCCTTTATCCGAATCGAGAACGGAGAAGTATTCATCTATGGCATGCACATCAGCCCGTATGAAAAGGGGAATATTTTTAACAAGGATCCGCTCCGTGTAAAGAAGCTTTTGATGCACAGCTACGAGATCAATAAGATCGTCGGCCAGGTGCAGCAGAAGGGCTATACCCTTGTTCCGTTAACCGTATATCTGAAAAAGGGTCTGATGAAGATGGAAGTCGGACTGGCAAGAGGTAAGAAGCTATACGACAAGAGAGAAGATATCGCAAAGAAAGATCAGAGGCGAGAAGTAGAGAAAGAATTCAAAGTAAAGAATCTGTATTAACGCGGGTGAGCCGGCTTGCCGGCCGCTCATAGAAAGATGTGCAATACGTAGCATTTTCAATCGGCAAATCGCGCCTCCGGCCGGAGTCTCGGTACGTTGGCAGGAATGAGGGATACAATGGCAAAGAACAACCGGAAGATACTGGTAATCGGGCACAAGAATCCGGATACGGATTCCATTTGCTCGGCAATCTGTTATGCAAGATTTAAAAAGCTTCTAACCAAAAAAGAATACGTTGCAAGAAGAGCGGGTCAGCTGAATGCGGAGACGCAGTATGTGCTTGAGCGGTTTGGAGTAGCGGCCCCGGAGTACATATCCGACGTCAGAACCCAGATTAAGGATATCGAATTCCGCGAGACGCCAGGGGTAAAGGGAGATATTTCCCTGAAGAAGGCCTGGCAGCTGATGAAAGATAACAACGTAACCACGCTCCCAATTACGGAGAAGGATCATTTGCAGGGACTGATTACAATCGGAGACATCGCGACTTCCTACATGGATGTGTACGACTCCAAGATTCTGTCGACATCCTCCACCTCATATCGCAACATCTTAGAGACGCTGGACGCGGCGATGATCGTCGGAGACGAGTCACGCTCCTTTACCAGAGGAAAGGTACTCATTGCCGCGGCGAATCCGGATCTGATGGAGAACTACATTGAAGAGAATGACCTGGTAATCCTGGGCAACCGCTACGAATCTCAGCTGTGCGCCATCGAGATGAAAGCGGGCTGCATCATCGTCTGCGAGGGGGCTCCCGTATCCATGACGATCCGTAAGCTGGCCGCGGAGCGCGGCTGTACGGTGATCAGCACACCGCACGACACCTACACGGCAGCGCGTCTGATCAACCAGAGCATGCCGATCTCGTACTTTATGGTGACGGAGAACCTGAACATTTTTACCAACGACGATTTTATTGAGGTTATCAAAGAGACCATGGCCAAGAACCGCAACCGTGATTTCCCGGTACTGGACCGCAAGGGCAAATACCTCGGAATGATATCCAGACGAAATCTCTTAAACATGCGCAGAAAGCAGATTGTCCTGGTGGATCATAACGAACGCACACAGGCAGTTGACGGAATCGAAGATGCGGAGATTCTTGAGATTATCGACCATCACAGACTTGGGACAATCGAGACGCTCTCACCGGTATTTTTCCGAAATCAGCCGCTTGGCTGTACCGCAACGATCATCTACCAGATGTACCAGGAGAATGGACTCGCGATTGATAAGCAGACTGCCGGCCTCTTATGCGCGGCGATTCTGTCGGACACCCTGATGTACCGATCGCCCACCTGCACGGAGTTCGACCGCAAGGCAGCCGAAGAGCTGGCAAGGATTGCGGAGATCAACACCGAAGAATTCGCAAAAGAGATGTTCCGTGCCGGAAGCAATCTGACGATGAAATCCCCGGAGGAAATCTTCTATCAGGATTTCAAAAAATTCTCCAGCGGCGACGTGACCTTTGGAGTTGGGCAGATTACCTCCATGGACAGCTCCGAGCTCATGGAGATCAAAGACCGTATGATCCCCTATCTGGATAAAGCATTCAAAGAACACGGCGTTGACATGATATTCTTCATGCTGACCGACATCATTCAGGAATCCACGGAACTCCTCTGCAAAGGAAATGATTCCTCTGCGCTGATTCGCAGCGCGTTCAGCCTGGAGAGCGGACAGGGAACATTTCTGCTGAAGGGAGTCGTATCGCGCAAAAAGCAGCTGATCCCGGCGCTCATGGCCGCGATTCAGCAAAATGCAGATTGAGAGACCCAGGCGTGTGGCGGTCTATTGCCGGGTGAGCACCGCCTCTGACCTGCAGGACGGCTCCTTTGAAGTACAAAAGGAATATTATAAAAAGAAGATCCAGTCAGATCCTACGCTGATTTTGGCTGACGTATACGGAGATCAGGGGAAAAGCGGGCGCTCCATCAAAGCCCGGACCGAATTCCAGCGTATGATGCAGGACTGTGAGGAGGGCAGAATCGATCTGATTCTGACCAAAAGCATCTCCCGCTTTTCCCGCAACCTGGCAGAATGTGTGGAATCCATCCGAAGGCTGCAGGAGCTTCAGATCCCGATTCTGTTCGAGAAAGAAGCGATCAATACTGCGGATGAAAGGAACGAATTATTCCTGTGCATCCTGGCAACCGTTGCGCAGAGCGAGAGCGATAACCTCGCAAGCCACATCAACTGGTCACGCAAGGAGCGGGCGCTCGCGGGAAGGCCGTATGGAAACGTCTCCTACGGCTACCGCGCGGGGAAGCCGGATCACGTCTGGCATGTGGAAGAATCCGAGGCCGAACGCGTCCGCCTTGCATTTGAAATGGCGGACAAGGGGTGCTGTTACATGGAGATTCGCGAAGCACTCCAGAAGCTTGAGGATGAGGAGTGCACCGGAAAAGTCTGGAGCCAGTACAATCTTGGCTACCTGCTCCGGAACATATACTACACCGGCGACTACGTCACCAACAAGACCTGTGATATCGAGACCGCAGCGGGACGAACCCGGGTAGTCAATGAAGGGCAAAAGGAACAATATTATATTGAAGAGCATCATGAGCCGTTCGTCAGCATGGAGACCTTTGAAAGGGTTCAGATGCTGATCGAGCGGCATCTTCTATTTTCGAACAAATACAATCATTCGGAAGCGGATCGGCGGCTGCTTGAGACATAATTTGGACACATAAGAGAAAGCAGGGCAGGGAAGGCTTGCATTCCCGGACCGAATAAGGAGGACACCGATCATGGCGCTGAGAAAGATTGTAATTGATTCACCCGAACGACAGGAGGAAGAGAGGCCCGCCGCAAAACTCCGGGTTGCGGCCTACTGCCGCGTCAGTACGGCCTCGGACCAGCAGCTGACCAGCTTCGATACGCAGGTTCGCGTCTACACAGACCGAATCCGTGCCAATCCGGACTGGGAATTCGTAGAAGTCTACGCGGATGAAGGAATCACCGGCACCAGCAAGAAAAAACGCAAAGAGTTCCTCCGCATGATCGAGGACTGTGAAGCAGGGAAAATCGACTTCATCCTGACCAAAAGCATCTCCCGCTTTGCCCGCAACACCCTGGACTGCATTACAGAGGTTCGCCATCTGCAAAGTCTCGGCGTCCAGGTCTATTTCGAAGAGAATAACCTGGACACCAGTCAGGCCTTCTCGGAAATGCTCTTAACCATTCTCGCCGCATTTGCACAGGAAGAGAGCCGTTCTCTTTCCGAAAATGTAAAATGGGGCATCCGTAAACGCTATGAGGAAGGCAGGGACCGCTGGGTCCGCATCTACGGCTACACCCGGACCGAAGAGGGGACCTACCGGATAGTCGAAGAAGAGGCTGCCGTCATTCGCCGAATCTTCGAGCTCTATGAAAAGGGCATGAGCATGTCAAAGGTAGGAGCGAAGCTAAAAGAAGAAGGAATCCTCACCCCAAGAGGCCGCACAACCTGGAACGGCGCGATGGTAGCCTCCATCCTCGAGAACGAAAAATACGTCGGTGACATCCAGCTTCAGAAGATGTATACTGCCGATCACCTGACCCATCGGATTGTAAAGAACGACTGCACAGAGATTCCGAGCTATTACATAGACAATCACCACGACGCGATTATTTCCCGCAAAACCTTTACCCGCGTGACTGCCATCCGGGCAATGAATAACAGACGGGGTCAGACCGTCCAGTATCCATTCGGAGACATGCTGATTTGCCCGCACTGCGGAAGGGCTCTGGTACAGCGCAAACTCTTCGTTCAATATATCAGCAAAGGCTGGAACTGCGAGCGGGGAAGAAACGCCTGCCGGAATTTTCTGATTCGTTCGAACTACGTTGAGGAGGCAATGCTCGCAGCGTATCGGGAGGTGGAGCTGGATGAGGTAAGAAGAATCGCGGGGAATGGGAGAGCGAATGTGCGTGGAGTTTGGGAGACGCTTGAAACCGTCAAGGATGAGGAGCATGAAGGAGAAAAAAAACCGGAATTCGGCGAAGAGGGTGAGGAAAGGAAGGGAGAAGGTTCAAAGGCCGCCGAGGCCATGCGAATGCTCGTATGGAAAGAAACACACCGGGAATTCCAAAAGGTTGACTACTACTGGCTGGATGAATTGGTTGATCATATCACCTTTGGACTCGGATCGGACGGAGAAAGCGACCACACCATGACCGTCCGCTGGAAATGCGGGACTTCAACAACCGTTTCGACTGGAATTACCAGACCCTCCAACCATCCGGAACACGTTGCAGAACTGCATAACGCATGGCTCGTAAGAATGGCGGAAAAAGACGGAATGTCAAAGGAAGCTGGGGGAATACCGAACAATACAGGAGAAGAGCAAGAGTGAAAGTGCGAATCATCCCGCGAACACGGGATTTAAGAAAAAAGCGCGTAGCCGCCTATTGCCGCGTCAGCACGATAAAGCAGGACCAGGAGAACAGCCTCGAGACCCAGCGCAGCTATTACACCGCATACATCAGGAGCCACCCGGACTGGGAGTTCGCCGGAATCTATCATGACGAAAAGAGTGCTACCGGTGTAAAAAAGCGTCCCGGCTTTCAGCGCATGGTGCAGGATGCGGCTGAAGGAAGAATTGATATGATACTGGTCAAAAGCATATCCCGTTTCTCGCGCAACATCGTAGACTGCCAGAACTATGCCAGATACCTGCGCGGCAATGGTGTAGAGGTTCGGTTCGAAAAAGAGAACCTAAGCACCGCCGACCCTTCCGCAGATATGATGTTCGCTCTGCTTGGCTCCGTTGCACAAAGCGAAAGCCAGGCGAACAGCGAGAGAACCCGCTGGGGCATCAGCAGGCGCATGGAGCGCGGCGAATACAACATTGGGAACAACCGCATACTCGGCTACGACACGGTAAATGGCAAATTAGTGCCGAACCAGGATGCATGGATCATCCGGCTGATATTCGATCGATTCCTCGCAGGCGATACCTACCAACAGATTGCCGACCTCGTCTACCGGCACGGCGGCCACCGCTTACGAAGCGACAGACCGCTCGGAACCTCCAACATCCAGAGCATCCTGCGAAACGAGACCTATGCAGGCGACAGGCACCTGCAAAAACAACCGCCGGTCCACTACATAACGAAACGGCCGAATCCGACTGCGGAATATAAGAGCTATTATTTAAAAGATAACCATAAAGCAATTATAGACAGGGAGACATGGGAAAAGGTACAGGGAGTGCTGGATGGGAGACGGAGAAAGAAAACATGATCTTTCAAAATGGAAAGAAGTCCCTTGAAAATTGGCAAACTAATCTTAAAACCAAAGAAATAAGATTCAAAAGCTTGTAAATCAGCAAATGAGTTGACAATCTTGCTTTGCCACACAGAATATGTTGACATAAACTTGACAACTGTTGGCAAACTCGCTATAATGTTATTATCACGAAGGAAAGGATGGCATAATATGCAGGAAGAAGCTTTGAAAAAACTCGTACTTGATATTTGCAGACAAAAGACGGAGTGCCAGAATATTGAGCTGAAAGCAGCGCGAGGGGGATTTCCGGGAAGAATATTTGATACCCTGTCATCCTTTTCGAATCAGGACGAAGGCGGAATCATTCTATTTGGAATAACAGATAAGCCGAATTATGAGATCGTAGGAGTCTATGATGCAGAAGATGTACAGAAGAAGATCATGGAAAGCTGCAGTCAGATGGAGCCGAAAGTGAGAGCGTTAATTACATTTTGTGAGATAGAAGGAAAGATGCTGGCAGCAGCTGAGATACCGGGAGTGGAAGTAACCAGGCGTCCGGTATTTTACAGTGGTGTAGGACGACTGAAGGGTTCCTATGTGCGTGTAGGGGATGCGGATGAACCAATGAGTGAGTATGAGGTCTACAGTTATGAAGCCTTTCGAAAGCGAATCCGGGACGATCTGCGCAGCGTTGATCGGGTAAATCGGCGTTTGTTCGACCAGGATCGCCTTGCGTCCTATTTGCAGGCAGTAAAAAGGGAGAGAAAGAATTTAGCTGACCACGTATCAGATGAAGATATTCTGGAACTGATGGGTGTTACCTTTGATAATGTTCCTACCCTTGCCGGGATTATGACATTTTCAAGATATCCACAGGCACATTTTCCACAGCTTTGTATTACAGCAGTTGTGGTGCCTGGAACCGATATTGCGGATATTGGGGCGGAAGAGGAGCGATTTCTGGACAATCAGCGTATTACCGGTGCGATACCGGATATGCTGGAAGAAGCCGTAGAATTTGTCCGGAGGAACAGCCGAACGAAGACGATAATCGGAGAAGACGGACAGCGTCGCGATAGAACGGAATATCCGATGAAAGCGGTGCGGGAGGCAATTCTGAATGCACTTGTGCATCGTGACTATAGTATTCACACGGAGAATGTCCCGATACGCATTGAGATGTATCGCGACAGAATGGAGATTACGAACAGCGGCGGCCTGTACGGTTCAGTATCAATTAAGTCTCTCGGCAGAGTTCGACCGGACACCCGGAACGCCGCACTTGCCAATATGCTGGAGCTTCTGAGAATAACAGAGAACCGCTATTCCGGAATTCCTACGATACTAAAAGAATTCAGAGACGCAGGCCTTCCAGCTCCCGAATTCTCCGCACGAAGAGGGGAATTCAAGGTTGTGTTCCGCAATAATATGTACGAACCGCCGCGACTGGACGCTAAAGTCAATATCTCTGATGCGATCGTTGAATTCTGTACCGTGCCGAGAAGCCGTGCGGAGCTTACCGCATTTACAAGAATGTCACGGTATTATACAATGTCGGTTCTGGTACAGTCACTGCTTGAAAGTGAAAGATTGAGAATGACGCTGCCGGAAAAGCCCAAAAGTTCCAAACAAAGATATGTAAAAGTATAAAAAGGGGATAGAACATCAGTTTCGTGTCGGAATTGATCTGATTGCAGCCCGTCAGGGCCTGCTGAATTCGCTGAAAAGAAGAGCGGATTCGTGCAGGTACTGGCGGGCTTTTTTGTATGGGTGGATTTTGGTGGGATTTTATAAATTGGGAATGTATTACGATACATTGGCGAACAGGAGCCGAATCGTCCGAATCCTTTCCGGGAGCGCCGAATCCTTGTCATTCACTCCGGCGGTGACAGCAAACGGGTTCCGCAATACTCCGCATTAGGAAAATTATTTTCTCCGGTG